>NZ_JASATH010000120.1:0-25038 GCF_038440215.1 Inquilinus sp. OTU3971
CCCCCCCCCCCCCCCGGGCCCCCCCCCCCCGGGCCCGGGGGGGCCCCCCGTTTCTCCACGGGGACAGGGGCCGGAGGCGGGGATGGGCCAAGCCAAGCCGAAGCAGCAGACAGCGCCGCAGCCATGGCGCAATCCGGACGAGAAGCCATATGTCCGGATCGAGAAGGTGACCAAGAAGTTCGGCGACTTCACCGCCGTGGACGATGTCAGCCTGTCGATCTACCGCGGCGAATTCTTCGCCCTGCTGGGCGGTTCGGGCTGCGGCAAGACCACGCTCTTGCGGATGATGGCCGGGTTCGAGCGGCCGACCGAAGGCAAGATCTTCATCGACGGCGTCGACATGACCGCGGTGCCGCCCTATGAGCGGCCGGTCAACATGATGTTCCAGTCCTATGCGCTGTTCCCGCATATGACGGTGGAGCAGAACGTCGCCTTCGGCCTGCGCCAGGACCGGGTGCCGTCGGCCGAGATCAAGACCCGCGTCGCCGAGGTGCTGGACCTGGTCCAGCTTGGCCGGTTCTCCAAGCGCAAGCCGCACCAGCTTTCGGGCGGCCAGCGCCAGCGCGTCGCCCTGGCCCGCAGCCTGGTCAAGCGGCCGAAGATCCTGCTGCTGGACGAGCCGCTCGGCGCGCTCGACAAGAAGCTGCGCGAGCAGACCCAGTTCGAGCTGGTCAACATCCAGGAGAAGGTCGGCATCACCTTCGTGGTCGTGACCCACGATCAGGAGGAGGCGATGACCATGTCCAGCCGGATCGCGGTGATGAACGCCGGCTATATCTCGCAGCTCGGCACCCCGGCCGAGATCTACGAATACCCGCAGTCGAAGTTCGTCGCCGACTTCATCGGCTCGGTGAACCTGTTCGAGGGGCGGATCGCCGAGGACCATCCGGAGCATGTCGTCATCGACAGCCCGGAGGCTGGCTGCCGGCTCCATGTCAGCCACGGCCTGCCGGTGCCGGTCGGGACCCAGGTGTGGGTCGCGGTGCGGCCGGAGAAGATCGCGATCTCGAAGCAGCCCGGCGAGGGCGATACCAACTGCACCCGGGGGGTGGTCAAGGAGATCGCCTATCTCGGCAATCTCTCGATCTACCTGATCGCGCTGCCGAACGGGAAGACGGTGCGGGTGACGGCGCCCAACGTCTCGCGCCTGACCGAGATGCCGATCACCTGGGAGGACGAGGTCTGGCTGTCCTGGCAGCCCTTCGCCGGCGTGGTGCTGACGCAATGACCGCGGTGACGGCGAGCGGCGCGGCGGAAGGCTCAAGCCCGCGGGTCGCGGCGGGCCCGTCGATCCTGCGGCGGCTGGGCGGGCGGCTCGGCCGCAGCCTGGTGATCGCCATCCCCTATGTCTGGCTGTTCCTGTTCTTCCTGATCCCCTTCGTCATCGTCCTGAAGATCGCCTTCGCCGACAAGGTGATCGGCCAGCCGCCTTACACGTCGCTGCTGAGCTGGATCGATGAGGCCCATCTCGGCATCTCGCTCAACCTCGGCAACTTCCAGTACCTGCTCGACGACCCGCTCTACGTCACCGCCTATTTCAACTCGATCAAGATCGCCGCGATCTCGACGGTGCTCAGCCTCCTGATCGGCTATCCGATGGCCTATGCCATCGCCCGGTCGAGCCAGCAGTGGCGGGTGCCGCTGCTGATGATGGTGATCCTGCCGTTCTGGACCTCGTTCCTGATCCGGGTCTACGCCTGGATCGGCATCCTCCAGGACCAGGGGCTGCTCAACAACCTGCTGATCTGGCTCGGCATCATCGACCAGCCGCTGCAGATCCTGCACACCGATATCGCCATCTATATCGGCATCGTCTACTCCTACCTGCCCTTCATGATCCTGCCGCTCTACGCGACCCTGGAGAAGCTCGACGTCTCGCTGCTCGAGGCGGCGGAGGATCTGGGTTGCCGGCCCTGGAAGGCGTTCCTGCTGATCACCCTGCCGCTGTCGCTGCCCGGCATCATCGCCGGCTCGCTGCTGGTGTTCATCCCGGCGGTCGGCGAATACGTCATCCCGGCACTGCTCGGCGGCATCGACTCGCTGATGATCGGCAAGGTGCTGTCGGACGAATTCTTCCAGAACACCGACTGGCCGGTCGCCTCCGCGGTCGCGATCGTGCTGCTGCTGGTGCTGGTGATCCCGATCATGGTGTTCCAGTACGTTCAGGCGAAGCAGCAGGAGGCGCAGCGATGAGGCGGCCCTGGTTCCTGTTCACCGCCCTGGTGTTCGGCTACGCCTTCCTCTACGTGCCGATCATCCTCTTGATGATCTACTCCTTCAACGAGAGTCGCCTGGTCACCATCTGGGGCGGCTTCTCGACCAAATGGTACGGCACGCTGCTGCAGAACCAGCAGATGATGGACGCGGCGCGGCGGTCGCTGGAGATCGCCGCCATCGCCGCCACCGTCGCCTGCGTGTTCGGCACCGTGGCCGGGCTGGTGCTGGCCCGCTTCGGCCGGTTCCGCGGCCGCACCCTGTTCTCCGGCATGGTCACGGCGCCGCTGGTGATGCCCGAGGTGATCACCGGCCTGTCGCTGCTGCTGCTGTTCGTGGCGATGGAGGGGCTGTTCGGCTTCCCGCAGGGCCGCGGCATGGTGACGATCACCATCGCCCATATCACCTTCTGCCTGGCCTATGTCGCGGTGGTCGTGCAGTCGCGGCTGGTCAGCCTCGACGAATCGATCGAGGAGGCGGCGATGGATCTCGGCGCCCGGCCGCTGACCGTGTTCTTCTGGATCACCCTGCCGATCATCTCGCCGGCGGTGATTGCCGGCTGGCTCCTGTCCTTCACCCTGTCGCTGGACACGCTGGTGATCACCAGCTTCGTCTCCGGCCCCGGCTCGACCACCCTGCCGGTCTACATCTTCTCCAAGGTGAAGCTCGGGGTGACGCCGGAGATCAATGCGCTCGCCACCATCATCGTCGTGATCGTCACCACCGGCGTGGTGATCGCGGGCGCCCTCCTGGTGCGGCACGAGAAGAAGCGGCGGCGGGACGAGCAGCTGGCCTTTGCCGCGGGAACTTAGGGCGGAGCCGGTCGAAACGGCGTTTTCTGCCGATTTCAGCCGGCCCTGCGCAGGACTATTAGTCATGCGTGGCGCGCAGGTGCCCCTCGGCGTTTGCCCCCGGAGCAAAAATCGGGCCGATCGACTATATCTACGGCGTTCGAGAACAATTCAATGAGCTTCTCATGTCGTTTCTGTCGATCTTTGGAACCATTCGTCTGGCGCCGTTCGGCCGCCGTTTGACGAAGAGGGAAAAGTCGATCTCTCAGCGCCGCATTTGATTGTCGCGCTGTCGTCATAAGTCCTTCGGGACGATCGGTTTCTCGGGCTCGGCCGGTTGGTCGGGCCCGTTCCGTATCCGGGGGACCGCACAGCGCCCTTTCATCCGGAGGCGGCGGACGCTAGCCTCTGGCGCTTGAACCTGAACCACTGCGGAACCCCATTGTGACCGTCCCTGCATCCCTCGGCTACGTCATGCCCGCGGAATGGGAGCCCCACAGCCGTTGCTGGATGGCCTGGCCCTGCCGTGAGGAGATCTGGGGCGAGCATATGGACGCCGCCTGCACCGCCTATGCCGATGTCGCCCGGGCCATCGCCGATTTCGAGCCGGTGACGATGGCGTGCAATCCGTCGGATGTGGCCGAGGCGTCGCTGACCCTCGGCAACGGCACGCCGATCGACGTGGTGTCGATGGAGATCGACGACAGCTGGCTGCGCGATTCGGGGCCGACCTTCCTGCTCGACCGCAACGGCCATCTCGCCGGCGCGCATTGGCGCTTCAACGCCTGGGGCCAGAAGGTCCAGCCCTACAGCCGCGACGCGGTGGTGGCCAAGCGGATCCTGAAGCATGTCGGCGCCCGGCGCTTCCGGGCGCCCTTCGTGCTCGAGGGGGGCGCCATCCATGTCGACGGCGAAGGCACGGTGCTGACCACCGAGCAGTGCCTCTTGAACCCGAACCGCAACCCGGACATCACCAAGGCCCAGGTCGAGCAGAACCTGCGCGACTGGCTCGGCGTCTCCACCGTGATCTGGCTGCCGGAGGGGATCGAGGACGACGAGACCGACGGCCACGTCGACGAGATCGCCTGCTTCGTGCGGCCGGGCGTGGTGCTGGCGCTGTCGACCGACGACAAGAGCGACGGCAATTTCGACGTGCTGCAGACCAATCTCGACATCCTGCGCTCGGCCAAGGACGCCAAGGGCCGGCCGCTGCAGGTGATCGAGGTGCCGCAGCCGGCGCGGCAGGAGCATAACGGCAAGCGGCTGAGCCTGTCCTACGTCAACTTCTACATCGCCAATGGCGGCGTGGTGATGCCGGCCTTCGACGTGGCCGAGGATGAGCGCGCCTTCCGCATCATCCGCGACGCCTTCCCGAATCGCCGCGTCGTCCAGGTCCATGCCCGCGACATCTTCCTCGGCGGCGGCGGCATCCACTGCATCACCCAGCAGCAGCCGGCGCCGTAGCGCCGGCTGCCGCCGCGGGAACGGTCAGGCCATCGCCAGGCGCGGGTTGCGCACGGCATCCAGGCTCCAGGCCCCGCCGCCGGCTGCGGCGAAGTACAGGAAGACGAAGCTGTACAGCGCCGCCAGTTCGCCCTGGTTCAGGATCGGGAAGAAGCTCTCCCCCGCATGGGCCATGAAGTAGGCCACCGCCATCTGACCGGACAGGATGAAGGCGACCGGGCGGGTGAACAGCCCGATCAGCAGCAGCACGCTGCCGACGATCTCCAGCACGCCGGCCAGGCCGATCAGCGAGAACAGCTGCAGCCCGTCGAAATAGGCGACATGCGGGAAGCCGAACAGCTTGGCCATGCCGTGCTGCAGGAAGAACAGGGCAGCGGCGATGCGCAGGATGCTGAGCACGCGCGGCGCCCAGTTGCGGTCGAGCTGGTCGTTCAGGTCGGCCATGATCGTCTCCGGATCAAAGGGGAGGGAAGGGTGCGGCGGGGGCTTGCACCCGCCGGTCGGGCGGCGTTCCGGGCCCGGTGGTGGCGTTGCGATTGAGTTGCTTTTGCGGCCCGCGGTCAAGCCGCCGATCGCACAACAATTCGTCGCGCCGCGGACAACAATGGCCGGCGGCTCAGTATCCGACCGTGAAGCGCTGCCGGATATGGGCGGGCTTCTCCAGCTCATCGATCAGGGCGATGGCGTAGTCCTCCTGGCTGATCCGGCTCTGCCCATCCGCCCCGACCAGGAGCCGGTCGCCGCCCAGCCGGAATTTGCCGGTGCGCTCGCCCGGCGCGATCACCGCCGAGGGCGACAGGAAGGTCCAGTCGAGGCCGGTCTCGCCGCGCAGCAGGGCGAGATAGTCGCGGCCCTTGGACGCCTCCTCCTTGTACAGCGCCGGGAACTCCGGCGTGTCGACCAGCTGCACGCCCGGCGCGACCTCCAGGCTGCCGGCGCCGCCGACCACCAGGTAGCGCCTGACGCCCGAGGCCTTGACCGCCTGCAGCAGCAAGGCGGGGTCGGAGGCGGTGTAGTGCACCGAGCTGATCACCGCGTCGTGCCCGGCCAGCAGCTTGGCCAAGCCGTCGGCGTCGAACACGTCGCCACGCCTGGCGGTCAGCTTCGGGTGCCGCGGCAGCTTCTCCGGGTTGCGGACGATGCCGGTGACCTCGTGGCCGCGGCTCAGGGCCTCGGCCAGGATCTTGGAACCGATATTGCCGCTGGCGCCGATCAGGGCGAGCTTCGTCATGGAATTCTCCGAACTTGGTTACGAATAGGTACCGACGGCAAGTTCGGGATTCCCGCCGATCCGTGCAAGAAGGGTGTTGAAAGTAACCGAGGGACTGCGGAATGACCGAGGCGGTCAGAACCGCTTGTACCAGAGGCGCTTCGGCCCGGTGTCGAGATGGACGAAGTCGGAACGCCAGTAGAGGCCGAGGCCGCCGCTGGCGACCGCCCGGGCGTGGTTGGCCAGGAACACCATGCCGTAGCCCTGCACCGACAGGTCCACCGCCTTGCCCTGCATATGCAGGCTGTTCCGGGCGGCGCCTTCGGGGCGCAGCTTCTCGTTGGTCTCGGGGGTGCGGAAGCCGGAATGCAGGTTGATCGTCACCCGCCGGCCCTTGGCCACCTGGTAGCGCCGCGACATCAGCCACAGCAGGTCGAAGACGCCCGGATCCATGTCGGTCGCCTTGTCGACATGATGGTCGCGCAGCAGCCAGTTCAGCCGCTTCCAGGCGTCGGACAAGACGATGCCGTCGACGGCGTAGACGTCGTCGAAGCGTTCATCGGTGTGCGGGTTGTAGAGCCTGAGGCGCCGTTCGCCGGTCTGGTCGACGGCCGGGGCCGCCGCGGCGCAGAAGGGAAGGGCGGCGAGCCCGAGCAGGGCCCGCCGCCGAGTCACCCGGCTGGGGTCAGCCGGCATCCTTGATGCTGTCGATGATCTTGCCGACGACGCCGTAAACCTTCGCCTCCTCGGCCGACATCCAGTAGTTCCGGTCGGTGTCGCGCTCGACCTTCTCGATCGGCTGGCCGGTTTCCTTGGCGATGATCTCGTTCAGGCGGCGGCGCATCTTGATGATCTCGCGCGCCTCGATGTCGATATCGACCGCACGGCCGCCGGCACCGCCGGACGGCTGATGCAGCAGGAACCGCGTGTTCGGCAGCGACAGGCGGTTCTCCTTCTGCGCCGCGAGGTAGATATGGGCGCCGGCGCTGGCCACCCAGCCGGTGCCGATCACCTTCACCGGCGCGCCGACGAAGCGGATCATGTCGTGGATGGTGTCGCCGGCCTCGACATGGCCGCCCGGCGAGTTGATCACCAGCCGGATCGGCTTCTTGTCGTCATCGGCGGCGAGCGCCAGCAGCTGCGCGCTGATCGCCTGCGCCAGCTTCATGGAGATTTCGCCGAACAGCAGCACCGTCCGGTTCTTGAAGAGGATGTTGCCGATCTGCGGACCGAGTTCCTCCTTCCTCTCCTTCTCGGGGCGCTCTTCCTCTTCCTCCTCCTCCTCGTCGTCGAGACGCGGCGGGAACGGGCGGTCGACCATGGGGGATCCTGTCACTTAAGAGATCTGTCAGACCTGCAAGAGGTAGCGTGCCGGACCCCGCTTCGCAACCGGGGCCTTCCAGCGCCGGTCGCGAAGCGGGCGGGGCCGCCTACGATTTGAGGCGGGTCCAGACCCGGTCGCGCAGCTCGACCGCCGCGGCGGAGCAGTTCTTGTTCGGGTTCAGCCGGCCCAGATACTCCTGCGGCGTGTTCACCGCCGGGTCGTCGCGCAGCTTCGCATCCATGAACTCCGGCGAGCCCTTGATGCCGTTGTTGTAGCCGGTGAAGTTGCTGACCGCGGCGATGGTCTCGGGCTTCATCATCCAGTCGATGAAGATCTTGGCGTTCTCGACGTTCCGCGCGCCCTTGGGCACGGCGAAATTGTCGTTCCAGAAGTTGATGCCTTCCTTCGGATAGACATAGGTGACGGTCGGCTTGCCCTCCTTGGTCCGGTGCGAGGCGCCGTTCCACTGCATATGGGCCACCACCTCGCCGGCGATCATGCGCTCGATCGTGCCGTCGGAGTTGTAGAGCGCGACCGCCGGCTTCTGGGCCTCCAGCAGCTTGAAGATCTTGCCGGCGTCCTCGCTGCTCTCGGTGCAGAAATCGACCTTCAGGTACATCGCCGCGGCCTTATAGACCTCGACCGGGTCGTTCAGCATCGCCAGCTTGCCCTTGAACGGGCCGTCCGGGTTGAAGATCGACCACCAGCTGTCGTCGACCTTGCCGCCCTCGACCTTGCTGGTGTCGTAGCTGAAACCGGTGGTGCCCCACATGTAGGGGGCGGAGTATTTCCGCTCCGGGTCGTACCAGGGCTTGTCGTGCGGCGAGCCGACATTCTTGAAATTGGCCATCTGGCCGGCGTCGATCTCCTGCAGCAGGCCCTGCTTGATCATGATGTCGACCATGTAGTCGGACGGCACCACCACGTCGTAGCCGGCGGCACCCGCCTGCAGCTTGGCCAGCAGGGTCTCGTTCGAATCATAGACGTCGAGCGTGACCTTGATCCCGGTCTCGGCCTCGAACTTCTTCAGCAGCTCCGGCGGGTAGTAGTTCGACCAGTTGTAGAAATAGAGCTCGCCCGCAGCCTGGGCGGCCGACGCTGCGGTCAGCGCCCCGGCGGCGGCGACGGCGGCGAGAAGAAGCTGTCTTGCGGATCCCATCTCAACCTCTCTGTTGTCGTCGGATTGTGATGTTGCGCCCCGCCGACGCCGGGACGACGGTCTGGCCGCTCAGGATTTGAGGCGGGTCCAGACCCGGTCGCGCAACTCGACCGCAGCGGGAGAGCAGTTCTTGGCCGGCCGCAGCCGGCCAGCGTAGTCCGGCGGCATGTTGATCGCCGGATCCTCGCTCAGCGCCTTGTCCATGAAGGCCTCGGAGCCCTTGATCGCGTTCATGTAGGTGGTGAAGTTGGAGGCGGCGCCGATGTTCTCCGGCTTCAGCAGCCAGGCGATGAAGGTCTTGGCGTTCTCCGGGTTCTTGGCGTCCTTCGGCACCACCAGGTTGTCGGCCCAGAGGTTCAGCCCTTCCTTCGGATAGACGAAGACCGCGCTCGGCCGCTGCAGCTTGGTGCGGTGCGCGGCGCCGTTCCACTGCATGTGGGCGACCACCTCGCCGGCGGCCATGCGGTCGACCGAGCCGTCGGAGTTGTAGAGCGAGACGGCGGGCTTCTGCGCCGCCAGCAGCTTGTAGATCTTGCCGGCATCCTCGCTGCTCTCGGTGCAGCGGTCGATGCCGAGATAGAAGGCGGCGGCGGTGAACACCTCGACCGAATCATTCATCATCGCCAGGCTGCCCTTGAACGGGCCGTCCGGGTTGAAGATCGACCACCAGCTGTCGTCCACCGGGCCCTGCACCTTGGCGCTGTCATAGGTGAAGCCGGTGGTGCCCCACATGTAGGGCGCGGAGTATTTCCGCTCCGGGTCGTACCAGGGCTTGTCGTGCGGCGCGATGACGGCGCCGAAGCCGGGCATGGCGGCGGCGTCGATCTCCTGCAGCAGGCCCTGCTTGACCATGATGTCGACCATGTAGTCGGACGGCACCACCACGTCGTAGCTGGCACCGCCGGCCTGCATCTTGGCCAGCAGGGTCTCGTTCGAATCATAGACGTCGAGCGTGACCTTGATTCCGGTCTCGGCCTCGAACTTCTTCAGCAGCTCCGGCGGGGTGTAGTTGGTCCAGTTGAACAGGAACAGGTCGCCGGCCGCCCAGGCGGCGGGGCCGGTCAGCAGGGCCGCGGCGAAGGCGGCGGTCAGGCAGATGCGTCGGTTCCGAATTTCGGGCCTCCCTTGGTTAGCTCCGCGCCCGGCCCACCACCCAGGACAGGGCGACGAAGACGATCGAGATCAGCAGCATCAGCGCCGAGATGGCGTTGACCTCCGGCGTCACGCCGATGCGGATCATGCCGTAGATGTAGATCGGCAAGGTGGTCGCCCCGGCGCCGGAGACGAAGAAGGTGATGACGAAGTCGTCGAGCGAGATGATGAAGGCCAGCATCAGCCCGGACAGGATGCCGGGCCACAGCAGCGGCAGCGTCACCCGGCGGAAGGCCCGCCAGGGCGTGGCGTAGAGGTCGGACGCGGCCTCGCCCAGGCTGGCATCCATCCCCTCCAGCCGCGCCCGGATCGGCAGATAGGCGAAGGGGATGCAGAACACCACATGGGCCAGGATGATGGTGAACAGGCCCAGCGGCAGGGCGACGGCGGTGAAGAACAGCAACGTCGCCACCGCCGTCACCACCTCCGGCACCACCAGCGGCAGGGCGATCAGGGCGCTGACCGCGGCCTGGCCGCGGAAGCGCCGGCGGGCCATGCCGATCGCGGCCGGGATCGCCATCACGGTCGCGACCACCGACGACACCGAGGCGACGATCAGCGAGTTCTTCGCCGCCCGCAGGATGTCCGGATTGTTCAGCACCACGCCGAACCAGCGCATGCTGAAGCCGCCCCAGATCGTCGCCGTGGTGCCGGCGTTGAAGGCCAGCACCAGCAGCACGATGATCGGGATGTAGAGATAGGCGAAGAAGGCCCAGGCGGCGGCGCGGACGCCGGGGAAGCGGCGCAGGTTGGACGGCGCACTCATTTCGCCACCTGCGGCGCGCCGCGGAAGCGGATCAGGTACAGCATCATCGCCAGCAGCACCACGGCCAGCAGGGCGAAGGACAGGGCGGCGCCGAACGGCCAGTTGCGGGCCGAGCCGAACTGGTTCTGGATCAGGTTGCCGATCATCATCGACTTCGACCCGCCCAGGAGGTCCGGCGTGACATAGGCGCCGAGGCAGGGGATGAAGACCAGGATGGCGCCGGCGGCGATGCCCGGCATCGCCAGGGGGATGACGATCCGGCGCAGCGCCCGCCACTTGTCGGCGCCGAGGTCATAGGCGGCCTCGACCAGCCGGAAATCGAGCTTCTCCAGGCTGGAATAGATCGGCAGCACCATGAAGGGCAGGAAGGAGTAGGTGAGGCCGATGGCGATCGCCGTCTCGGTGTACATCAGGTTCAGCGATCCGGTGGTCAGCCCCAGCCCCTGCAGCGCCGAATCGAGCAGACCGCCGGAGCGCAGCATCAGGATCCAGGCGTAGTTGCGCACCAGCAGGTTGGTCCAGAACGGGATGGTGACCAGGAAGATCAGCAGGTTGCGCCGCGGCGGCGGCTGCATCGCGATGTGCAGCGCGGTGGGGAAGCCGACCACGATGCACAGCACGGTGGTCAGCAGCGACAGCCAGACCGAGCGCAGCAGGATCTGGGCATAGGCCGGGTTCCAGATCAGGCTGTCGTCGAAGTCGCGCTCGTAGAGGAAGCGGAGATAGGCGTCGGTGGAGAAAGTGTTCCACTGCACCCCGCCGAACGGGCCGCGCTCGGCGACCGAGACGACCGCCATGATCGCCAGCGGGACGATGAAGAAGATCAGGATGAAGCCGACCGGGACCCCGATCAGGCTCAGGGTCTTCAGCGAGTTGCCGCGCGCCATTGCCGTTGTCCTCAATCGGCCAAGGCGTGGCCGGCGCCGGCCGGCACCGCAATGCCGACCCGGTCGCCGGGCTGGAAGCTCTGCGGCGCCCCGGTCCGGTTCTGCAGCCGGGCGGTGACCAGCGCCCCGTCCTCGGCCAGGCGGATGTGGTAGGTGGTGTCGGTGCCGACATAGACCACCGTCTCCACCGTCCCGGCCAGGCTGTCCGGTCCCGGTTCGGCGGACAGCAGGATCCGCTCCGGCCGTACCGCCAGGGTGGCGCCCTCGGCGCAGCCCAGCCGGGCGGCGAGGGGGCCGTCGAAGAAGTTGGTCTCGCCGATGAAATGGGCGACGAAGCGCCGCTCGGGCCGGTCGTAGATGTCGCGCGGGCCGCCGATCTGCAGGATCTCGCCCTGGCTCATCACCGCGATCCGGTCCGACATCGTCAGCGCCTCCTCCTGGTCGTGGGTGACGAAGATGAAGGTGATGCCGGTCTCGGTCTGCAGCCGCTTCAGCTCGATCTGCATCTCCTTGCGCAGCTTGAGGTCGAGGGCCGACAGCGGCTCGTCCAGCAGCAGCACCTGCGGCTCGCTGGCCAGGGCCCGGGCCAGGGCGACGCGCTGCTGCTGCCCGCCGGACAGCTGCGCCGGCTTGCGGTGCTCCATCCCGCCCAGCTTGACCAGGGCGATCATCTCGGCGACCCGGGCATCGGCGCGGGCGCGGTCGACGCCCTTCATCTCCAGGCCGAAGCGGATGTTCTCGCGCACCGTCATGTGCGGGAACAGGGCATAGCTCTGGAACACCGTGTTGACCGGCCGCTTGTGCGGCGGCAGCCCTTCGATCGGCTTGCCGTGCAGCAGGATATGGCCGCTGGTCGGCTCCTCGAAGCCGGCGATCATGCGCAGCAGTGTGGTCTTGCCGCAGCCGGAGGGCCCCAGAAGGGTGAAGAACTCGTTGTCCCGGATCTGGACCGATACGCCGCTCAGGGCCCGGACCGCCCCGCTCTGTTCGCTGCCGAACACTTTGGTCACGTCGACAACGTCGATTGCCGTCCCTGTCAAGATGGCCTCGTTCTTGTTCCGGCAGGGCGCGAGCCTCGGGGGGCGGACCGTCGGGGACCCCTGGCGGCACCGCGCCTGGCCGGCCGGGCCCCTTTGGGCTTCCCGCTTCCGGCCGCTGCGCTGATGGGATCGATATCAGCAGGTGCCGCGGGCAATCGCAAGCCTATCCGGGTGGTCATGCACGCAAGAAAAAACCCCGCCGGCGACGGCGGGGTTCTTTCGGGTCGAAAGCGGTCCGATCAGACCGAGTAGTACATCTGGAACTCGATCGGGTGCGGGGTGTGCTCGAAGGCATACACCTCTTCCCACTTCAGCTCGAGATAGGCCTCGATCATGTCCTTGCTGAACACGTCGCCCTTCAGCAGGAAGGCGTGGTCGGCCTCGAGCGCCAGCAGCGCCTCGCGCAGCGAGCCGCAGACGGTGGGGACGCTCTTCAGCTCTTCCGGCGGCAGGTCGTACAGGTTCTTGTCCATCGCCTCGCCCGGATGGATCTTGTTCTGGATGCCGTCCAGGCCGGCCATCAGCATGGCCGAGAAGGCGAGGTAGGGGTTGGCGCTCGGATCCGGGAACCGCACCTCGACGCGCTTGCCCTTCGGCGAGGAGACGTAGGGGATACGGCAGGAGGCCGAGCGGTTGCGGGCCGAATAGGCCAGCAGCACCGGCGCCTCGAAGCCCGGGATCAGGCGCTTGTAGCTGTTGGTCGATGGGTTGGTCAGGGCGTTCAGTGCCTTGGCGTGCTTGATGATGCCGCCGATGTAGTACAGCGCGGTGTCCGACAGGTCGGCATAGCCCGAGCCGGCGAAGGTCGGCTTGCCTTCCTTCCAGATCGACTGGTGGACATGCATGCCCGAGCCGTTGTCGCCCTTGACCGGCTTCGGCATGAAGGTCGCGCTCTTGCCGTAGGCGTCGGCGACGTTGTGGATCACGTACTTGTACAGCTGCAGCGCGTCTGCGGCCTTGATCAGCGTCGCGAACTTGATGCCGAGCTCATGCTGCGAGGAAGCGACCTCGTGGTGGTGCTTCTCGACCTCGACGCCCATCTCGCCCAGGGTCGTCAGCATCTCGGCGCGCAGGTCGTGCGCGGCGTCCAGCGGCGGCACCGGGAAGTAGCCGCCCTTCGGCTGCACGCGGTGGCCGCGGTTGCCGTCCGGATAGACCTTGCCGCTGTTCTCCGACGCGTCCTCGCTGTCCAGGTAGTAGAACGCCGAGGTGGTGTTCTGCTGGTAGCGGACGTCGTCGAAGATGAAGAACTCGGCCTCGGGGCCGAAATAGGCGGTGTCGCCGATGCCCAGCGACGCCATGTAGCGCTCCGCCGACTTGGCGATCGAGCGCGGGTCACGGCTGTAGGGCTGGCCGGTGGCCGGCTCCAGGATGTCGCAGGTGATGTTCAGCTGCGCCTGGGCGGCGAAGGGGTCCATGACCGCGGTGTCGACGTCCGGCATCAGGATCATGTCGGACTCGTTGATCGCCTTCCAACCGGAGATCGACGAGCCGTCGAACATGACGCCGTCCGTCAGCATGTCCTCGTCCACCGTCGAGACGTGCTGGCTGACGTGATGCACCTTCCCGCGGAAATCGGTGAAGCGGAAGTCGACGTATTTGACGTCGTTCTCTTTGATCAGGTCGAGGACCTTGGTCACACCATCGGCCATGATGTTTTTTTCCTGTGTTTCGGACTGTGTTTGCGTTTCTTGAGAGGCGTTCTTGGGCGGCTCGCGCGTGGGGCCGACGCTCAGATGGCGTCGGCGCCCTTCTCTCCGGTGCGGATACGGATGACTTCCTCCACCGGGGTGACGAAGATCTTGCCGTCACCGATCCGGCCGGTCTGGGCAGCCTGCTGGATGGCCTCGATCGCACGCTCGACCAGGGCATCCTCCATGACCACCTCGACCTTCACCTTGGGCAGGAAGTCGACCACGTACTCTGCGCCGCGATAGAGCTCGGTGTGGCCCTTCTGGCGGCCGAAGCCCTTCGCCTCGGTCACGGTGATGCCCTTGATCCCGACCTCGTGAAGGGCCTCCTTCACCTCGTCGAGCTTGAACGGCTTGATGATGGCTTCGACTTTCTTCATGGGTTCGGAACCGTTCCCTGGATCGTTTGCGCGCCACCGCCGGGTGCGGAACGCTCTCACCGACAATGTGAAGCAAGCCCCGTGCCAGTCGCCGACTCCGCGTCGGCGACCGGGACGAATGGGGGCTTGCTCAGAATTTAGGCATAGTGCTGCTTCTTTGGGCTTCGATCAAGTCAGGGCGCCTGCCATCCGGTCCACGGCCTGGCGGATGGCGTCCACGCTGTTGGCGTAGGACAGGCGCAGGAAGCCTTCGCCCATGGCGCCGAAGCTGGTGCCGGCGATGGTGGCGACGCCGCACTCCTCCAGCAGCTTGGTCTGCAGCGCCTTGGCCGACAGGCCGGTGCCGCTGATGTTGGGGAAGGCGTAGAAGGCGCCGCCCGGCTCGACGCAGCGCACCCCCGGCAGCCGGTTCAGCGCGTCGACCACCACGCGGCGGCGCTCGGCGAAGGCGGCGCACATGGTGTCGACCGCGTCCTGCGGCCCCTGCAGCGCGGCGATGCCGGCATATTGGGCGGCGGCATTGACACAGGAGTGGGAGTTCACGGCCAGCCGCGTCGCGCCCTCTCGCAGCGCCTTGGGCCACACGCTCCAGCCCAGCCGCCAGCCGGTCATGGCGTAGGTCTTGGACCAGCCGTCCAGCAGGATCACCCGGTCGCGCAGGGCGGGGTAGGAGAGGAAGCAGCTGTGCTCCGCGCCATCATAGAGGATGCGGCTGTAGATCTCGTCGCTCAGCACCGCGACATGCGGGTGCCGTTCCAGCCCGGCGGCCAGGCGGTCCAGCTCGGCCCTCGGCACCAGGCCGCCGGTCGGGTTGGCCGGGCTGTTGATGATCAGGAGGCGGGTGCGAGGCGTGATCTGGGACAGCACCTCCTCGGCCGAGAAGGCGAAGCCGTTCTCCTCGCGCAGCCGCACCGGCACCGGTGTCGCCCCGGTGAATCGGATGGCGGATTCGTAGATCGGGAATCCGGGGTTCGGGTACAGGATCTCGGCCCCCGGCTCGCCGAACATCAGGATGGCGAACCACATCGTCACCTTGCCGCCGGGCATGATCACCACGTCGTCCGGGTCGACCGTGACGCCGCGCCGGGCCTCCAGGTCGTCGGCCACCGCCCGGCGCAGCGCCGGGATGCCGCCGGCCGGGGTGTAGCCGTGATGGCCGTCGCGCAGCGCCTTCACAGCCGCCTCGACGATATGGTCGGGGGTGCGGAAATCGGGCTGGCCGATGCCGAGATTGATGATGTCGCGGCCCTGTGCCGCCAGCGCCTGGGCCCGCGCCAGCACGTCGAACGCGGTTTCGGTGCCGAGATTGGCCATCGCGGCCGCCTGGATCAGCATCATGCCTTCCCCTGATGAGTGCGTCGGGGCGGACTATGCCGCCTGGAATCGCCGCGGTCATGCCCGGCAGCGCCTCCGATCGGTGGGAATGCGTCTTGCGCTTGACGCCGGAGCGGCGATGGCTCATATGAGCCGCCGCAAATGCTGTGGCGGCCATAGCTCAGCTGGTAGAGCACTCGGTTGTGGTCCGAGATGTCACGGGTTCGAGCCCCGTTGGTCGCCCCATTTCCCTTCTCCTTCATCGTCTGATACGCCTGTTCCGACCGCATCGGAGGAGGCTGCCTTGTATCGACCGAACGCCGCGAAACGGAAGCTGCGGGCGGGTGAGCCCGTCTATGGCTGCTGGCAGGGCATCGGCCACTCGCTGATCACCGAGCTGCTCGGCCTCGCCGGCTACGACATCGTGCTGCTCGACCATGAGCATGGGCCGGCCGCGGTCGCCGATGCGGTGCCCAGCCTGCAGGCCCTGGCCGGCACGCCGGCCACCGGCATCGTCCGCATGCCCTGGAACGACCCGGTCTACGCCAAGCGCATCCTCGACATCGGCGCCGAGGGCGTGATGGTGCCGCAGGTCAATTCCAAGGCCGAGGCGGAGGCCGCGGTCGCCGCCTGCCGCTATCCGCCGGCCGGCATCCGCGGTGTCGCCTACGGCATCGCCCGCGGCGCCGATTTCGGCCTGGCGCCCGACTACCAGCAGACCATCTCCGACAACCTCCTGATCCTGTGCCAGATCGAGACCCGCCAGGCGGTAGAGGCGATTCCCGAGATCGCCGGGGTGGACGGCGTCGACGGGCTGTTCATCGGCCCGTGGGACCTGTCCGGCAGCCTCGGCAAGCTCGGCCGCTTCGACGACCCGGAGGTGAGCGACACGATTCGCCGGGCCGAGCGCGCCATCCAGGACAGCGGCAAATGGCTCGGCTCGCTGCCCTCGCTCGGCCGCTCGCCGGCCGAGATGGTGCGGGACGGCTGCCGCATCGTCATCGGTCCCGCCGAGATCACTTTGCTGCGCGACGCCGCCCGCGCCGACATCGCCGCCTTCAAGGAGGCGGTCGGGAACGCGCGGTGATGCTCTCCGACCTCGCCCTGCTGACCGCGGCGGAGATGGGCGAGGCCGACCGCCGCACCATCGCCGCCGGCACCCCCGGCATCGTGCTGATGGAACGGGCAGGGGCGGCGGTGGCGCGGGCGATCCGCGCCCGCTGGTCGCCGCGCCCGGTCGCGGTGTTGTGCGGCCCCGGCAACAACGGCGGCGACGGCTACGTCATCGCCCGGCTGCTGGCGGAGCGGGGCTGGCCGGTGCGTCTGGCCTTGCTGGTCCCGGTCAAGACCTTGCGCGGCGACGCGGCCGAGGCGGCGGCGAGGTGGCAGGGCAGGGTCGAGGCGCCGGTCCCCGCGGTGCTGGACGGCGCCGCGCTGGTCGTCGACGCGCTGTTCGGCGCCGGGCTGAACCGGGCGCCGGAGGGCAAGGCCGCGGCCCTGATCGAGGCCGCGGCGCGCTCCGGCCTGCCGGTGGTCGCGGTCGACGTGCCCAGCGGCCTGTTCGGCGATGACGGCTCCGCCCCCGGGCCGGTGGCGCCGGCGGCGCTGACCGTCACCTTCTTCCGCTGCAAGCCCGGCCACCTGCTGCTGCCCGGCCGCGCCCTCTGCGGCGAGATCCGGGTGGCCGATATCGGCATCGACCCCGCGGTGCTCGATGCGATCGGGCCGGCGCTGCACGAGAACGGGCCGGCGCTGTGGCGAGCGGCCCTGCCGCAGGCGGCGCCGGCGCAGCACAAATACGACCGCGGCCATCCGCTGATCCTCGCCGGCGGCAGCCTGACCGGCGCGGCCCGGCTGGCCGCGCGGGCGACCCGGCGGGTCGGCGCCGGCCTCCTGACGGTGGTGGCACCCGAGGCGGCGCTGCCGGCCTTCCGCGCCGACTGGCCGGGCGCCATGGCGCTGCCGATGGAGCGCTGGGACGGGCTGCTGGCCGACCGGCGCCTCGGCCCGGTGCTGATCGGGCCCGGCGGCGGGGCCGGGCCGGCGCTGCGCCAGGCGGTCGCGGCGGTGCGCGAACCCGGCAAGTCGCTGGTGCTCGACGCCGACGGCCTCGCCAGCTATGCCGGCGAGCCGCAGGCGCTGGCCGGTCTGCTCGATGCCGACTGCGTGCTGACCCCGCATCAGGGCGAGTTCGACCGGCTGTTCGGCAAGATCGATGCGCCGCGCCTGGTCCGGGCCCGCCAGGCCGCGGCCGCGGTCGGCGCCGTCGTGGTGCTGAAGGGGGCGGACACCATCATCGCCGCGCCGGACGGCCGGGCCGCGATCAACGCCAACGCCCCGCCGACCCTGGCCACCGGCGGCACCGGCGATGTGCTGGCCGGCATCGTGCTCGGGCTGAAGGCGCAGGGCATGCCCGGCTTCGAGGCCGCCTGCGCTGCCGTGTGGCTGCACGGCGCCGCGGCACAGCAGGTCGGCGCCGGGCTGATCGCCGAGGACGTGATCGACGTGCTGCCCAGGGTGCTCGACCACATGCTGGACCGGCTGTAGCCCAGCGTTTTGCCTGTCGTCCGCAAAAACCCTGTGCTATGACCGCCCCTTCGCAGGGCCGACTCCCTTCGTTGCCCGCCTATTTGTGCGCGTTTTCGGGGGCGGGCAGGGGTGGGAGTCTTCGCGGGCGTGGCGGAATTGGTAGACGCACTGGATTTAGGTTCCAGCGGCGAAAGCCGTGGGGGTTCAAATCCCTCCGCCCGCACCATTGAACATCCCGACAGGGCACAGCTCGACCGACCTGTCACATCGACGGATTCCTGAAGACCGATGCAAGTGATCGAAACCAGCACCGAGGGTCTGCGGCACGAGTTCAAGATCGTCGTGCCGGCGGCCGACATCGAACAGCGCGTCCAGACGGAACTCGTCAAGCTCGCGGGCCGGGTCAAGCTCCCGGGCTTCCGCCCCGGCAAGGTGCCGGTGTCGCTGATGAAGCAGCGCTACGGCAAGTCGGTCATGGGCGAGGTCCTGGAAGGGGCCGTCGACGAAGGCACCCGCCAGGCCCTGGAGGAGCGCAACCTGCGCCCGGCCCTGCGCCCGAAGGTCGAGGTGACCAGCTTCGACGAGGGCAAGGACCTGGAATACAAGGTCGATGTCGAGGTGCTGCCGGAGATCACCGCGCCGGCCTTCGACAGCGTCGAGATCGACCGCCCGGTCGCCGAGGTGACCGATGAGCAGATCTCGGCCGGCCTGTCCCGGATCGCCGAGACCCGCCGCAAGTTCGAGCCGGTGACCGAGGAGCGCGGCCTGCAGGCCGGCGACGTCGCGGTCATCGACTTCGAGGGCAGCCTCGACGGCGCCGCGCCGAGCGAGGAGATGTCCGGCAAGGACCACCGCCTGGAGATCGGCTCGAACCGCTTCATCCCGGGCTTCGAGGAGCAGCTGATCGGCAAGAAGCCGGGCGACCACGTCACCGTCTCGCTGAACTTCCCCGAGGAGTATCCGAGCCCCGAGCACGCCGGCAAGCCGGCCGCCTTCGAGGTCGACGTCAAGTCGATCGAGGCGGGCGTGGTGCCCGAGGTCAACGAGGACTTCGCCAAGGAGCTGGGCTTCGAGGACCTCGAGGGCCTGCGCAATGCGGTCAAGGGCCAGACCGAGCAGGAGTTCGGCCGGGTGTCGCGCCTGCGCGCCAAGCGCAAGCTGCTCGACAAGCTGGCCGAGCTGGTCGACTTCGCCGTGCCGCAGGGCATGGTCGACCTCGAATTCGACCAGATCTGGCAGCAGGTGCAGCAGTCGATCGAGACCGGCGGCGAGGACAATCCGGACAAGAACAAGCCGGAGGACGAGCTGAAGGCCGAGTACCGCGCCATCGCCGAGCGCCGCGTCCGCCTGGGCCTGCTGTTCGCCGAGATCGGCCGCGCCGAGAACGTCGAGGTGACGCAGGAAGAGCTGAATCGCGCCCTGATCGCCGAGGCCCGCCGCTATCCGGGCCAGGAGCAGCAGGTCGTCGACTTCTTCCGCAAGAACCCGCAGGCGATCGAGAATCTGCGCGCGCCGCTGTTCGAGGAGAAGGTCGTCGACCTGATCCTCGGCAAGATCAAGGTCAACGACACCACCGTGACGCCGGAGGAGCTGGCGCGCGATCCGGACGAGGACGAGGCGGGCGACGCCAAGCCGGCCGCCACCGACACCGCTTCCGGCGCTTGATCGGTTGAAGGTCGCCGCGGACCTCCCCTAATGTAGGGGTGAGCCGCGGCGCCCCGCCGGCCCGCGCGAGCCTTTCGAGGAACGTATGCCTCCGTATGAACCGAGCATGAACGCCCTGGTCCCGATGGTCGTCGAGCAGACCAACCGCGGCGAGCGCGCCTATGACATCTATTCCCGCCTCCTCAAGGAGCGGATCATCTTTCTGACCGGGCCGATCTATGATGAGCTGGCCAGCCTGGTCTGCGCCCAGCTGCTGTTCCTGGAATCCGAGAACCCGAAGAAGGACATCGCCTTCTACATCAACTCGCCGGGCGGGGTGATCACGGCAGGCATGGCGATCTACGACACCATGCAGTACATCCAGCCGAAGATCATGACCGTCTGCATCGGCCAGGCGGCGTCGATGGGCTCGCTGCTGCTGGCCGCCGGCGCCCCAGGCAAGCGCTTCGCCTTGCCGAACAGCCGGATCATGGTGCACCAGCCCTCGGGCGGGGCCCGGGGCCAGGCCTCGGACATCGAGATCCAGGCGCGCGAGATCCTCAAGCTGCGGCAGCGGCTGAACGAGGTCTACGTCAAGCACACCGGTCAGTCGCTCGAGGAGATCGAGCGCTCCATGGACCGCGACAAGTTCATGTCGGCCGACGAAGCCAAGGGCTTCGGAATCGTCGACGAGGTCGTCGAGCGGCGTCCGACCGTTGCCGAATAATCGATCTCTTTGCCCGCGGCCCTACCGATCGGGGCCGAAGGGCGCTATCTTGATTCGTGATGATGCGGATCTGCCTTGCGCCAGGACGAGCTTGTCGCAGGGTGGAACCGCCGCCATCTGGAGGCAGCCGCATCTCGGCCCGCAGGTCCCCGCGGCGGGGATCACGCGGATCGGTAGCGCGGATGCGGAAGTGAGGCAGTGATGGGCAAGACCGCAGGCGGTGACTCGAAGAACACGCTCTACTGCTCGTTCTGCGGCAAGAGCCAGCACGAGGTTCGCAAGCTGATTGCGGGCCCGACTGTGTTCATCTGCGACGAGTGCGTCGAGCTGTGCACCGACATCATCCGCGAGGAGAACAAGACCACGCTGGTCAAGAATCGCGATGGTGTCCCGACGCCGAAGGACATCCGCAAGGTTCTGGACGACTACGTGATCGGCCAGGAGCATGCGAAGAAGGTGCTCTCGGTCGCCGTGCACAACCACTACAAGCGGCTGGCGCACGGCCAGAAGAACGGCGAGGTCGAGCTCGCGAAGTCGAACATCCTGCTGATCGGGCCGACCGGCTGCGGCAAGACGCTGCTGGCCCAGACCCTGGCCCGCATCCTCGACGTTCCCTTCACCATGGCCGACGCCACCACCCTGACCGAGGCGGGCTATGTCGGCGAGGATGTCGAGAACATCATCCTCAAGCTGCTGCAGGCTGCCGACTACAATGTCGAGCGGGCGCAGCGCGGCATCGTCTACATCGACGAGGTCGACAAGATCAGCCGCAAGTCGGACAACCCCTCGATCACCCGCGATGTTTCGGGCGAGGGCGTGCAGCAGGCCCTGCTGAAGATCATGGAAGGCACCATCGCGTCGGTGCCGCCGCAGGGCGGGCGCAAGCACCCGCAGCAGGAGTTCCTGCAGGTCGACACCACCAACATCCTGTTCATCTGCGGCGGTGCCTTCTCCGGGCTGGAGAAGATCATCTCCCAGCGCGGCCGCGGCAGCTCGCTCGGCTTCGGCGCCGATGTGCGCGGGCCGGATGAGCGGACGACCGGCGAGATCTTCAGCGAGGTCGAGCCCGAGGATCTGCTGAAATTCGGCCTGATCCCCGAATTCGTCGGCCGCCTGCCGGTGGTGGCGACGCTCGAGGACCTCGACTCGGACGCGCTGATCGAGATCCTGTCCAAGCCGAAGAACGCGCTGGTGAAGCAGTATCAGCGCCTGTTCGAGATGGAGGACGTGCATCTGTCGCTGACCGACGATGCGCTGAAGGGCATCGCCAGCCGCGCGATCCAGCGCAAGACCGGCGCACGCGGCCTGCGCTCGATCATGGAGAGCATCCTGCTCGAGCCGATGTACGACCTGCCGAGCATGAACGGCGTGGTCGAGATCGTGGTCAACCGCGAGGTGGTCGACGGTCGCGCCAAGCCGCTCCTGATCTACGCCGAGAAACAGCAGGAACGCGCCCCCGGCGCCTGACTCCGGGCCGCGGACAGATCCTGACCGACCTGACAGCCGATGCCTCCGCGCATCGGCTGTTTCGTTTCGAAATCGCCGCAGCGCGCCGCCTCGGGCTTGCCACTGTGGCCCGATTGCGCTCTTGTGACTTGGTCATGAGGGCTGCAGCATTCCCGTCCCTTGAACGGCCTCCGGTCATCGCCACGTCTATTGGGCGCGCCGGGTCTCCTTCGTCCGGCGCCGGCGCGGCGCCGCTCCTCGGGCCGCTGCCCACCCCAGTAAGGCAGAACGCATGTTGAACCTGAACAAAGACACGCTGTACCCGGTGTTGCCTCTGAGGGACATCGTGGTCTTCCCGCACATGATCGTGCCCTTGTTCGTCGGCCGCGAGAAGTCGGTGCGCGCGCTTGAGGACGTGATGAAGGAGGACAAGCAGATCCTCCTGGTCACCCAGCGCAACGCCTCGCAGGACGACCCGTCGCCGGAGGAGATCTTCGACGTCGGCACGATCGGGACGGTGTTGCAGCTGCTGAAGCTGCCGGACGGGACCGTCAAGGTGCTGGTCGAAGGCGTGAAGCGTGCGCGCATCGTGCGCTACGCCGACAATCCCGAATTCTTCCAGGCCCAGGTCGAGCCGCTCGAGGAGGTCGCTGCCGACCCGCAGGAGGTCGAGGCTCTGGGCCGGGCCGCGGTCGCCCAGTTCGAGCAGTACATCAAGCTCAACAAGAAGATCCCGCCGGAGGTGCTGGTCTCGGTCAACCAGATCGAGGACGGCGCCAAGCTGGCCGACACCATCGCCGCGCACCTGTCGCTGAAGATCCCCGAGAAGCAGCAGATCCTCGAGATCGCCTCGATCACCGAGCGGCTGGAGAAGGTCTACGGCTTCATGGAGGGCGAGATCGGCGTCCTCCAGGTCGAGAAGCGCATCCGCAGCCGGGTCAAGCGGCAGATGGAGAAGACCCAGCGCGAGTACTATCTGAACGAGCAACTGAAGGCGATCCAGAAGGAGCTCGGCGAGGGCGAGGACGGCCGCGACGAGGCGGCGGAGCTCGAGGAGCGGATCAACAAGGTCAAGCTGACCAAGGAGGCCCGCGACAAGGCCATGGCCGAGCTGAAGAAGCTGCGGTCGATGAGCCCGATGTCGGCCGAGGCCACGGTGGTCCGCAACTATCTCGACTGGATGCTGTCGATCCCCTGGAAGCAGCGCACCCGGATCAAGAAGGACCTGCTGCATGCCGAGCAGGTGCTGAACGACGACCATTTCGGCCTGGAGAAGGTCAAGGAGCGCGTCCTCGAATATCTCGCCGTGCAGCAGCGGACCAACAAGATCCGCGGTTCGATCCTGTGCCTGGTCGGCCCGCCGGGCGTCGGCAAGACCTCGCTGGGCAAGTCGATCGCCAAGGCCACCGGCCGCAACTTCGTGCGCATGTCGCTGGGCGGCGTCCGCGACGAGGCGGAGATCCGCGGCCACCGGCGGACCTATATCGGCTCGATGCCCGGCAAGATCCTGCAGGGGATGAAGAAGGCGAAGTCGTCGAACCCGCTGTTCCTGCTGGACGAGATCGACAAGCTCGGCGCCGACTATCGCGGCGACCCGTCCTCGGCGCTGCTGGAGGTGCTGGACCCGGAGCAGAACTCGACCTTCAACGACCACTATCTCGAGGTCGATTACGACCTGTCGGACGTGATGTTCATCTGCACCGCCAACAGCCTGCGCATGCCGCAGCCGCTGATGGACCGTATGGAGATCATCCGCATCCCCGGCTACACCGAGGATGAGAAGATCGAGATCGCCAAGCGCCACCTGATCCAGAAGCAGGCCGAGGCGAACGGGCTGAAGAAGGGCGAGTGGACGCTGACCGACGAGGCGCTGCGCGACCTGATTCGCTACTACACCCGGGAGGCGGGCGTCCGCAGCCTGGAGCGCGAGATCGCGAGCCTGGCGCGCAAGGCGGTGCGCGAGATCCTGTCGACCGACGTCAAGAAGATCGTCGTCAAGTCGGAGGATCTCGACAAGTATGCCGGCGTGCGCAAGTTCCGCTACGGCGAGGCGGAGCTCGAGGACATGGTCGGCGTCGTCACCGGCCTGGCCTGGACCGAGGTCGGCGGCGAGATCCTGACGATCGAGGCGGTGCCGGTCCCCGGCCGCGGCCGCGTGGTCGCCACCGGCAAGCTCGGCGACGTGATGAAGGAATCGGTGCAGGCGGCGGAGAGCTTCGCCAAGGCCCGCGCCGTGTCCTTCGGCATCAAGCCGACGCTGTTCGGCAAGCGCGACATCCACGTCCATGTGCCGGAGGGGGCGACCCCGAAGGACGGGCCGTCGGCCGGCGTCGCCATGGTCACGGCCATCGTCTCGGCGCTGACCGGAAACCCGGTCCGCCGCGACGTGGCGATGACCGGCGAGGTCACGCTGCGCGGGCGCGTGCTGCCGATCGGTGGACTGAAGGAGAAGCTGTTGGCGGCGGTCCGGGCCGGCATCAAGACGGTGATTATTCCGAAGGACAATGAAAAAGACCTTGCGGATATTCCGGATTCGGTGAAGAAGGCCTTGGCAATCCTGCCGATCGCCAGTGTCGAGGAGGTTCTGAAGAACGCCCTGGTGCGTCCTCTGGAGCCGATCGAATGGAAGGATGCGGAGGTGGACGACATCGCACCCGTCGCCGCTGATGGCGACGACGAAGCGGTGATCCGCCACTGAACAATTGCGGCGGCCCTGGAACTCGGCAGAATTCCGCGTGTTTCAGGGCCGCCGACGATTGACCGCCTTTCCGCGATACGCTTACATTTCGTGACGTTTCGGTGTCGGGAAAAGGCGCATCGAACGGTTGTCGGTTTGGAGAGTACCTAGCCTGTATCCGGCGAACCCGCTGGAACGACCAACACAGAGCCTGAAGGAGGCCGACACGTGAACAAGAACGATCTCGTCGCACACGTCGCGGAAAGCACCGGTCTGTCGCGTGCCGATGCTGGCAACGCCATCGACAGCTTCATCGACGGCGTCACCAAGACGTTGACGAAGGGGGGGGAAGTCCGCCTCGTTGGGTTCGGCACCTTCGGTGTCGCGGCGCGTGCCGCGTCCGAGGGCCGCAATCCGCGGACCGGCGAGACCATCAAGATCGCCGCCTCCAAGCAGGTCAAGTTCAAGGCCGGCAAGGGCCTGAAGGACTCCGTCAACAGCGCCGGCGGCAAGAAGAAGTAAGCCTCCGCGCATGTGCCTGAACCGGCCGGTCGGCGCCCAGGCCCCCCCGGGCGCGTCAAGTGTGGGGCCGGCGGGGTGATACCCCCCGGCGCGCCCCGGGG
>NZ_JASATH010000121.1:0-24699 GCF_038440215.1 Inquilinus sp. OTU3971
CCCCCCCCCCCCCCCCGCCCCCCGCCCCTCCCTCTCCCCGAGGAGAGGGAAATAAAGCCAGCACTCCACACACCTCTCCTTGGGGAGAGGTCGAAATAGCGCAGCGATTTAGGGTGAGGGGGTGGCTCCGGCCTCTCCTGGGTCCGAGACGGAAGACCTCCGCCGGCGCGCCTGGGAGGCCGCGGCCGCGGTGGTCGACCCGGAGCTGCCGGTGCTGACCATCGCCGATCTCGGCATCCTGCGCGACGTGACTGTGCGCGACGGGCAAGTCGAGGTGGCGATCACCCCGACCTATTCCGGCTGCCCGGCGATGAACGTCATCGCGCTGGAGATCGGGCTGGCGCTGGAACGGGCAGGCATCGGCGGCGCCCAGGTGCGCACCGTGCTGTCGCCGGCCTGGACCACCGCCTGGCTGAGCCCGGAAGGCCGGCGCAAGCTGGCCACCTATGGCGTCGCCCCGCCGCAGGACGGCGCCGGACGGCGCGCCCTGTTCGGGGCCGAGACCGTGCCCTGCCCGCATTGCGGCTCGGCCCGCACCGAGCGCCTGTCGGAGTTCGGCTCGACCTCGTGCAAGGCGCTGTGGCGCTGCACCGACTGCCGCGAGCCCTTCGACTATTTCAAGTGCCACTGATGTCCGCCGCCACGCCGCGCTTCCACCGCCTGACCATCCGTGACCTCAGGCGCGAAACGGCCGATGCGGTCTCGATCGCCTTCGACGTGCCGGCCGAGCTCGCCGACGACTACCGCTACAATCCCGGTCAGTACTTGACCCTGCGCGCCACCATCGACGGCGAGGATCTGCGCCGGTCCTACTCGATCTGCTCCGGCCCCGATGACGGCCAGCTGCGGATCGCGGTGAAGCGGGTCGAGGGCGGCGTCTTCTCCGACTGGGTCAACCGGACGCTGAAGCCGGGCGACGCGATCGAGGTGATGACCCCGACCGGCCGCTTCGGTGCGCCGTGCATCTCCGAGCAGCCGCGGATTCATGTCGGCTTCGCCGCCGGCTCGGGCATCACCCCGGTGCTGTCGCTGCTGCGCGGCGTGCTGGCACGCGAGCCCGAGAGCCGCTTCTTCCTGTTCTACGGCAACCGCTCCACCGGTGAGATCCTGTTCCGCGAGGCGCTGGAGGAGCTGAAGGACCGCTTCCTCGGCCGGCTCTCGGTGTTCCATGTGCTGTCGCAGGAGGAGCAGGATCTACCGATCCTCTCCGGCCGGCTGGACGGCGACAAGGTGCGCCGCCTGCTGCGGCTGGTGGTGCCGGCCGAGGCGGTCGACGAGGTCTATCTCTGCGGCCCGGAGGCGATGAGCCGGGAGATCGCCGAGACGCTGGCGGAGCTGGGCGTCGCCCCGGAGAAGGTGCATGTCGAGCTGTTCGTCTCCGCCCTCGGCGGCCGGCCGCGGCCGAAGCCGGTGGCGCCCCTGCCCGACGCGCCGAGTCGCACCGCCGTCCTGACCGTCGACGGCAAGCGCCGCGAGGTGCCGGTGGCCGACGGCGAGAGCATCCTGGACGCGGCCCTGCGCGCCGGCATGGACCTGCCCTATGCCTGCAAGGGCGGCATGTGCTCGACCTGCCGGGCCAAGCTGGTCGAGGGCGAGGCGGCGATGGACCTGAACTACTCGCTGGAGCCCTGGGAGCTCGAGGCCGGCTTCATCCTGACCTGCCAGTCCCATCCGAAGACCGACCGGGTGGTGGTCGATTACGACCAAGTGTGAGAGGCTGTCCCAGGATGGCCATCCGCCCATATCGGGCTTATATTGAGGGCATGAGCAAACCCGCAAAGATCGATCCGCCCGAGGATCCCGAGATCGCTGCCAAGCGCAAGGCGATCGAGGAGGGGATTGCTTCTGCCGATGCCGGCAAGGTTGTTCCATATGAGGATGTGCGGCGCTGGCTGCTGTCCTGGGGCACCAAGAACGAGTTGCCGCCGCCTGAATGCCCGTAGTCCTCACTTCGGACCCTTCGGCCGCTTGTCGATCACCCGCTTGGCCTTGCCGGCGGAGCGTTCGATCGTACCGGGCGGCTGGATCACGACCCGGGCCGAGACCCCGACCGTGTCCTTGATCCGCGCCGTCAGCCGCTCGGCCGCCGCGGTCAGGCCGGCGCCGTCCCAATGCTCCGGCCGGGCCTCGGCCAGCACGGTCATCTCGTCGAGCCGCGCGGGGCGGGTCAGCTCGATGACGAAATGGCCGCCGCACCAGTCGCAGGCCAGAAGCGCCTCCTCGATCTGGGTCGGGAAGACGTTGACGCCGCGCAGGATGATCATGTCGTCGGAGCGGCCAGTGACCTTCTCCATCCGCCGCATCCCGGGCCGGGCCGAGCCGGGCAGGAGGCGCGTCAGGTCGCGGGTGCGGTAGCGGATGACCGGGAACGCCTCCTTGGTCAGGGAGGTGAAGACCAGCTCGCCCTTCTCGCCGTCCGGCAGCACTTCGCCGGTCTCCGGGTCGATCACCTCCGGCAGGAAATGGTCCTCCCAGACATGCAGCCCATCCTTGGTCTCGACGCATTCCTGGGCGACGCCGGGGCCGATCACCTCCGACAGGCCGTAGATGTCGGTGGCGTCAAGGGCGAAGGCCTGCTCGATCTCCTGCCGCATCGCATTGGTCCAGGGCTCGGCCCCGAAGATGCCGAAGCGCAGCGAGCTGTCGCGCGGATCGAGGCCCCGGGCCTGGAAGCCGTCGAGGATCGCCAGCATGTAGCTGGGCGTCACCATGATGACGTCCGGCCTGAAATCGGTGATCAGCTGGACCTGGCGCTCGGTCATGCCGCCCGACATCGGCACCACGGTGCAGCCCAGCCGCTCCGCCCCGTAATGGGCACCCAGGCCCCCGGTGAACAGGCCGTAGCCATAGGCGACATGCACCATCATGCCGGGCCGGCCGCCGGCGGCGCGGATCGACCGCGCCATGACCGAGGCCCACATGTCGAGATCGGCCTGGGTGTAGCCGACCACGATCGGCTTGCCGGTGGTGCCGGAGGAGCCGTGGATGCGGGCGATGCGCTCGCGCGGCACCGCGAACAGGCCGAAGGGGTAGTTGTCGCGCAGATCCTGCTTGGTGGTGAAGGGGAACTTCGCCAGGTCCGGCAGGTCGCGGAAATCCGAGGGATGCACCCCGGCGGCGTCGAAGGCCCGGCGATAATGCGGGACGTGGTCGTAGGCGTGGCGCAGCGACCAGGCCAGCCGCTCGCGCTGCAGCGCCATGATCTCGTCGCGCGAGGCCCGCTCGGCCGCGTCCAGCCCTTCGATCGGCACCATCTAGTCCTCCGCCGCCCGGTCGATGAACGAGCCGCCGACCGTGCGGGAATGTCCGCGGAACTCGGCGATCACCGTCTCGCCGACCGCGACGCTGACGTCGTAGAGGCCCGAGCGGCCGGAGCGCGACACCTCCCGCGCCGTCGCCACCAGCCGGTCGCCCGCGGCGGCAGGGCGCAGGAAGGTGATGCTGCAATGCGCCGCCACCGTGCGCTCGCCGGCGGAGTTGCAGGCGAAGGCGAAGGCCGAATCCGCCAGGGTGAAGATGAAGCCGCCATGGGCGGTGCCGTGGCCGTTGGTCATGTCCGGCCGGATGGTCATGGCCAGCCGCGCCCGGCCGGGCCCGACCTCCAGGATCTCCATCCCGAGCGCCCGGCTGGCGCCGTCATCGCGCCACATCGTCTCGGCCGCCGCCTTGGCGACAGCCTCGGCCTCCGCTCCCGTCGTCGCCTTCATCGCGCCTGCCCCGTGAATTTGGCCGGCCGCTTCTCGATGAAGGCACGGACGCCCTCGGTATAGTCCGGCATGCGCCCAGCCTGGCGCTGCAGGTCGCGCTCGAGGTCGAGCTGGGCGTCCAGGCTGTTGCCGGCCGAGGCGTCGAGCGCCTGCTTGATCAGCGCCAGCCCCTGGGTCGGCTGGGTGGCGAGATGCGCGGCCAGGGCCTCGGCCTCCTGGCGCAGCGATGTGTCGTCCACCGCCTTCCAGATCAGGCCCCATTCCTCCGCCTTCTCCGCCGGCAGCGGTTCGGCCAGCAGCGCCAGGCCGCGGGCGCGGGCGGCGCCGACCAGACGCGGCAGGACGTAGGTGCCGCCGGAGTCCGGGACGAGGCCGATCTTGGCGAAGGACTGGATGAACTTGGCGGAACGCGCGGCCAGCACGATGTCGCAGGCCAGGGCGATGTTGGCCCCGGCCCCGGCAGCGACGCCGTTGACGGCGCAGACCACCGGCTTCGGCAGCGCCCGCAGGCGGCGGATCAGCGGGTTGTAGAGGCCGTCCAGCGTGGCGCCGAGATCGGGCGCCTCGCCGCTGGTGGCGCGGTCGTTGAGGTCCTGCCCCGCGCAGAAGCCGCGCCCCGCCCCGGTCAGCAGCACCGCCCGGCAGCCGGCATCGGCCTCGACCCCGGCCAGCGCCTCGGCCAGGGCGCGGTGCATCTCCTCATTGAAGGAATTCAGCCGGTCCGGGCGGTTGAGCGTCAGGACGCTCCAGCCGTCGCGGCGATCGACCAGGACCGTTGGTTCCACGGGGCATCCTCCTCCAGCTGGGCCGGTTGCGCCGGGCCTCTTGAATTGAACGATCGGTCGGTTAATTCTTAGACCCGAGACCCGGCCTGTCAATCGCCAACCGACCGGGTGATCGGGAGGACGTCATGACCGCCATCCTGCAGAGCTACGCCGAGGACCGCTGGACCGCCCCGACCGAGGGGCTGGCCGACATCGCCAGCGCCATCGACGGCCGGGTGGTGGCCCGGCTGTCGAGCCGCGGCCTGGACTTCGCGGCGATGGTCCGCCATGCCCGCGAGGTCGGCGGCCCGGCGCTGCGGCGGATGACCTTCCACCAGCGCGCCGACCTGCTGAAGGCCCTGGCCCTGTACCTGTCCGAGCGCAAGGAGCCGCTCTACGCCCTCGCCGCCGACACCGGGGCGACCCGGCGCGACAACCTGATCGACATCGACGGCGGCCTGGGTACGATCTTCGCCTATGCCTCGCGCGGGCGCCGCGAGCTGCCGAGCGAACGCTTCCTGCTGGAGGACGGGGTCGAGCGCCTGTCCAAGGGCGGCAGCTTCGTCGGCGTGCATGTGCTGACGCCGCTGACCGGCGTGGCGGTCCACATCAACGCCTTCAACTTCCCGTGCTGGGGCCTGCTGGAGAAGCTGGCACCGGCGATCCTGGCCGGGGTGCCGGTGATCACCAAGCCGGCCTCGGCCACCGCCTATGTCGCCGAGGCGCTGGTCAAGCTGATCACCGAATCCGGCATCCTGCCCGCGGGTGCCCTGCAATTCGTGGCCGGCGGCACCGGCGACCTGCTGGACCACCTGACCGGCCAGGACCTGGTGGCCTTCACCGGGTCGATCGAGACCTCGGAAAGGCTGCGCAACCACCCGGCGATCTCGCGCAACGCGGTGCGCTTCGTGGCCGAGCGGGATTCGCTGAATGCGGCGGTGCTGGGACCGGACGCGACGCCGGGCTCGCCGGAGTTCGACCTGTTCGTCAAGGAGGTGGTGCGCGAAATGACGGCGAAGGCCGGGCAGAAATGCACCGCCATCCGCCGCGTCCTGGTGCCGCGCGCATTGGAGGCCGATGTCATCGCCGCCCTGTCGCAGAAACTGTCCGGCCTGGCCATCGGCGACCCGCGGCAGGAGGCCACGCGGATGGGCCCGCTGGTCAGCCTCGCCCAGCGCGACGACGTCCGCGCCCGCATCGCCGAGTTGGCGACGGAGGCGGAGGTGGTGGTCGGCGACCCGGCCCCAGGCAAAGAGATCGACGGCGCCCCCGGCGGTGCCTTCCTGGCCCCGGTGCTGCTGCGCTGCGCCGACCCGGCGAAGGCCCGCAAGGTGCATGTGGTCGAGGCCTTCGGGCCGGTGGCGACCGTGATCGCCTATGACAACCTGGACCAGGCGGTGGAGCTGGTGCGCCGCGGCGAGGGCAGCCTGGTGGCGTCGGTCTTCACCCATGACGATGCGGTCGCCGACGCGCTGGTGTTCGGCCTGGCGCCGTTCCATGGCCGTATCCTGGTGGTCGACCGCGACTGCGCCGGGGAGTCGACCGGCCATGGCTCGCCTTTGCCCGGGCTGGTGCATGGCGGCCCCGGCCGCGCCGGCGGCGGCGAGGAGCTGGGCGGCATCCGCGGCGTGCACCACTATCTGCAGCGCACCGCCCTGCAGGGATCGCCCGCCCGCCTGTCGGCCCTGACCCGCACCTGGCTGCAGGGCGCCCCGGCGCCGGTGCCGACCACCCACCCGTTCCGCCGCAACTACGAGGAGCTGACGATCGGCGAGACGGTGGAGACCGCCGCCCGCACCATCACGCTGGCGGATATCGAGCATTTCGCCGATTTCACCGGCGACGCCTTCTACGCCCATATGGACGAAGAGGCGGCGAAGGCGAACCCGTTCTTCCCCGGCCGGGTGGCGCATGGCTACCTGATCCTGTCCTTCGCCGCCGGCCTGTTCGTCGACCCGGCGCCCGGGCCGCTCCTGGCCAATTACGGCCTCGACAATCTGCGCTTCCTGAAGCCGGTGTCGCCCGGGGACTCGATCCGGGTCCGGCTGACGGTCAAGCGCAAGACCGCCGCCCGCATGCCGGAATACGGCGAGGTGCGCTGGGACGTCGAGGTGTTCAACCAGGCCGACGAGACCGTGGCGCGCTATGATCTGCTGACAATGAGCGCTAGGCCGGTCGCCGGGGTGTAGGGGCAGCCCGATTGTCAATTATACCCGTTCGGGTATAACGTGAGCGTGAGCTCAGAAGAACGCCCACTGATGTGGATCGGCAGTAGCCGAAAGGATCTGATGCAGCTTCCGATAAAGGTTCGGAAGGTCTTCGGTTACGCGTTGCATTTCGCACAGCAGGGAGGCCGGCATCCGGCCGCAAAAGTGCTCAAGGGTTTCGGCGGTGCCGGCGTCCTCGAAGTTGTCGAGGATGCCGTCGGCGACACGTATCGTGCCGTCTACACCGTGAAGTTCGTGGAGGCGGTGTTCGTCCTGCATTGCTTTCAGAAGAAGAGCAAAAGCGGGATCGCGACTCCGAAGGACGAGATGGAGATCATCCGCGCCAGGCTCAGGGTGGCGGAGGTTCTTGCGAAGGAGATGAAGCATGGCGCTTCGCATCGTTGATGGAACCGAGGTTGAGGCCAGCTCCGGCAATGTGTTCGCCGATCTGGGCTTTGCTGGCGCCGACAAGTTGAAGATCAAGTCGGGCCTGATGATCGAGATCACGAAGGCGGTGCGCCGTCTCGGGCTCACGCAGGAGGAGGCCGGCCAACGGATGAGGCTTCCACAGCCGAAGGTATCCGCGCTTCTGCGCGGTGACTTCTCCAACCTGTCGGAACGCAAGCTGATGGAATGCCTGAATCGCCTCGGCTATGACATCGAGATCACCGTGAGGCCTGCTGCCGCTGCAGTAGGACATTTGACACTGGCGGTCGCATGACGTCGGCGCCCGCTGCGACAAGAAACGCCTGGAATGGCTCCAAAGTAGTATTCCCCTGACGCGCGGAAGGCGCATCATGCTCACGATGCTCGCGGCCCGGAACCAAGCTCCGGGTCGAGGCGTCATCCCAAGAGAGCTTACCCTTTGGAGGAGCCTCATGAAGCGCTGGAAGACACCGAAGATCCGCGAGATCTCCGTGGGCTGCGAGATCAACGCCTACGCCTGCGCGACCGTATAAGTCGACCAACCTCCGCCTAGTGGCGGTCCGGCGAGGCTGCGGAAAGCGGGGCTGAGACCATGCGCATCGTCGTCCTCGGTTCCGCCGCCGGCGGAGGTTTTCCCCAATGGAACTGCAACGCGCCCACCAGCCGGGGGGTGCGGACAAGGACATTGCGTGCCAAGCCGCGCACCCAGGCCTCCCTCGCCGTCAGTGCGGACGGCGAGCGCTGGCTGTTGCTGAACGCCTCGCCCGACTTCCGGCAGCAGGTGCAGGCCACGCCGGCGCTGTGGCCGCAGGATGGGCTGCGGCACTCCCCGATCGCGGCGGTGATCCTGACCAGCGGCGAGATCGACCATGTCGCCGGGCTGCTGTCGATGCGCGAGTCCCAGCCCTTCGCCCTGTGGGCGGCGCCGCCGGTGCTGGCCGCGCTGGCCGCCAACCCGATCTTCGACGCGCTGAGCCCCCGTTCCGTCGAGCGCCATGCGGTGGCGCAGACCGGCCCCTTCCCCATCGCCGGTCCCGGCGGGGGCCTGGGCCTGACCGTCACCGCCTTCCCCGTGCCCGGCAAGGTCCCGCTGTACCTGGAGGGCCAGGCGGGCGGCGACCTGTCCGGCGCGCCGGACGAGACGCTGGGGCTGGAGATCGCCGGCAACGGGGTGCGGTTCCACTACATCCCCGGCTGCGCCGCGATGACGCCGGCGCTGCGGGCCCGGCTGCAGGGGTCGCCGCTGGTGTTCTTCGACGGCACGCTGTGGCGCGACGACGAGCTGATCACCACCGGCGTCGGCACCAAGACCGGCCGGCGCATGGGCCATATGAGCATCGACGGGCCGGACGGCACCATCGCCGCCTTCGCCGATCTCGACGTCCGGCGCCGGATCCTGATCCATGTCAACACCACCAACCCGGTCCTCGACGAGGACTCGCCCGAACGCGCCGCCCTGGCCGAATCCGGCTGGGAGGTGGCGGAGGACGGCATGGAGATCGCGCTGTGAGGACCGATGGCTGACCTGATGACCCCCGACCAGCTCGAAGCGGCGCTGCGCGCGATCGGGCGCGAGCGGTATCATGACCGCCACCCCTTCCATGCTTTGCTGCATGGCGGCAAGCTGGACCGCGGCCAGGTGCAGGCCTGGGCGCTGAACCGCTACTACTACCAGAGCCGGATTCCGCTGAAGGATTCGGCCCTGATGTCGCGCGCCGAGGACCCGGCGCTGCGCCGCGCCTGGCGGCAGCGGGTGGTCGACCATGACGGCGAGCAGGAGGGCGAAGGCGGCATCGCCCGCTGGCTGCACCTGACCGACGCGCTGGGCCTGGACCGCGCCCAGGTGATCGACGGCCGCGGCATCCTGCCGGCCACCCGCTTCGCAGTCGACGCCTATGTCCGCTTCGTGCGCGACCGCACGCTGCTCGAGGCCGTCGCCTCGTCGCTGACCGAGCTGTTCGCGCCGGGCATCATCGGCAACCGCGTCGCCGGCATGCTGGCCAATTACGACTTCGTGTCGCGCGAGGCCCTGGCCTATTTCGACAAGCGCCTGTCGCAGGCGCCGCGCGACGCCGATTTCGCCCTCGACTACGTCAAGCGCGAGGCCCGGCGGCCGGATCAGCAGCAGGACGTGATGAACGCCCTGATCTTCAAATGCGACGTGCTGTGGGCCCAGCTGGACGCGCTGCACCACGCCTATGTCGCGCCCGGCAACATCCCGCCCGGGGCCTTCGTGCCCGAGGGGCGGCGGTGAGTGCGGCGACCGAAGACGATTTCCCTCGTCCGCGGCTGGCGCCGGGATCGCGGCTGCGCTGGGACGAGGCGCGACAGAGCTGGGTGCTGCTGGCGCCGGAGCGGGTGATCCTCTTGGACGAGATCGCCTACGAGATCGTCCGTCGCTTCGATGGCACCCACACCTTCGGCGATGTCGTTACCGACCTGGTCGAACAATTCGAGGCCGATCCGGACGAGGTCGAAGCCGATGTCGCCCGGCTGCTGAACGAGCTTCTGACCAAGCGGGTCATGTTGACATGAACCACATCGCCCCCCGCCTCGAACCACCGCTCGCCGCCCTGCTGGAGCTGACCCATCGCTGCCCGCTGCAATGCCCCTACTGTTCCAACCCGCTGGAGATGGACCGGGCCCGCGACGAGCTGTCGACCGAGGAGTGGCTGCGGGTGATCCGCGAGGCGGCGGCGCTCGGCATCCTGCAGGTGCATTTCTCCGGCGGCGAGCCGACCGTCCGCCGCGACTTGGAGGCGCTGGTGCGCGGCGCGCGCGAGGCCGGGCTGTACAGCAACCTGATCACCTCCGGCGTCGCCATCGACCGTGACCGCTTCCACGGCCTGGTCGAGGCCGGGCTGGACCATGCCCAGCTGAGCATCCAGGACACCGATGCGGAATCGGCCGAACGCATCGGCCACTATCCCGGGGCGCAGCCGAAGAAGCTGGCCTTCGCCGGCTGGGTGCGGGAGGAAGGCCTGCCGCTGACCCTGAACGCCGTGGTGCACCGGCAGAATCTCGACCGGCTGGGGGAGATGATCGACCTCGCCGTCGACCTCGGCGCCGCCCGGATCGAGGTCGCCCATGTCCAGTATTACGGCTGGGCCCTGCACAACCGCGACGCGCTGATGCCGAGCCGCGAGCAGCTCGACGCCGCCAGCGCCGTGGTCGAGGCGGCACGGGAGCGGCTGCGCGGGGCGCTGGTGATCGACTATGTCGTGCCGGACTACTACGCCCGCCGGCCGAAGGCCTGCATGGGCGGCTGGGGCCGGCGCTTCCTGAACATCACGCCGAGCGGCCGCGTGCTGCCCTGCCATGCCGCCGAGACCATCCCCGGCCTCGGCTTCGAATCGGTGCGCGACAAGCCGCTGGCCCGGATCTGGGCAGCGTCGGACGCGTTCCAGCGCTTCCGCGGCACCGCCTGGATGCCGGAGCCGTGCCGCAGCTGCGACCAGCGCGAGGTCGACTGGGGCGGCTGCCGCTGCCAGGCCCTGGCGCTGACCGGCCAGGCCGACGCCACCGACCCGGCCTGCGTGCTGTCGCCCTTCCACGACGCCATGCTGGGCCTGGCCGAGACCGCCGCGCACAGCGAGGCGCCGCCGGATTTCGTGTACCGCCGCATGCGCGGCCCGGTGGAGCCGGCGGCCCAATAGCGAGTCCCCCCTCCCCCTACGGGAGGGGGACAAGGATGGAATGCGCGTTCTCGATCCCGCGCTGTCGATTCCGCCCTCTCCGGCGCGACTATGGTTGCGAGGTGATCGACCCGCGACCCGCTCAGGAGGCAGCGCCGTGAAGCTCTATTATTCCCCGAACCTCAACCCGCGCGTCGCCGTGGCGGTGGCGAAATATCTCGGCTCGCCGGTCGAGTTCGTCCGCGCCAGACCGATGGACCCGCGCTACCGCGAGCAGTTCCGGCCGCTGAACCCGAACACCCGGGTGCCGATCCTGACCGAGGAGGGCCGCGCACCGCTGTGGGAGACGGATGCCATCGCCTATCGCCTGTCGACCTTGGCCGGCGGCGAGTTCTGGCCGACCGACGACCGCATGGTCGAGATGCTGCGCTGGGTCAGCTGGGGCACCCACCACTTCACCCGGGCGGCCGACGTGTTCTATTTCGAGAACCTGATCCGGCCGCGATTCATGTCCCGGCCGGCCAACCAGACGGCCCTGGACAACGCGGCCGAGGATTTGGCCGTCTGCGGCCCGATCCTCGACGACATCCTGGCCCAACGCACCTGGCTGGTCGGCGATCGCCCGACCTATGCCGATTTCCGGGTGGCGACCGGCCTGCCCTTCGCCGAGGCCGGCGCGATCCCGGTGACGCAATACGCCAACATCATGCGCTGGCACGACCGGCTGAACCGGATCGACGCCTGGCGCGATCCATTTGCGGGGCTGGCGGTGGAGTGAGGGTGCGTCAGCGCCTTCAGTGCCCTGCCCATTCGCGCGCGCGGACGCGCGCAGCCCTTCCCCCTGCCCCCTCCCGCAGGGGGAGGGGGAGCGTGGAAGGCTGCGGCATACAGCTTCATAGGCTGGGTTTGCGGTAACGAACCCAACAGGATCGGGGCGCGCAAAGTCGGCGGGATGTTGAATTTGCCGAAAGCGAACCCAACCAATGCCGTCACCCGGTGTCCGGCGGCCTGGGTTTGCGGCCCGGGGTTGCACGAGGCGCGGGCGGATCGAATGGTGGAGGCTCCTCGTCCTCCGCGTCCTCCCGCGCCATCTGCGCCTCGAACTCCATCGCCTCCTGCAGCCAGCGCTGTGCGTCGTCCGGCAGGTCGTACATCCGGCACAGCCGCGCAATCGCCACCTCCGCCGGCAGGCGGTCGATCATCTCCTCGATCTCGGGCTGCTCCAGCCGCTCGACCAGCTCCCCGTCGCGGTCATCGGCCTCGTCCTCGCTCCAGCCCTCGGCCTTGCTCCGGGCGTCCAACGCCGACTGCATCGCCGCCGTCACGCGCTGCCGGTGGCCCTTGCGGTCCGCCGCCGTCGACCAGGTCGGACGTTGTCGGGACAGCTTGTCCTCCAACAGCATCGTCAGCCGCACCGCGCGGGCGGCGGTGGCGAAGCGGGCGGTGTAGTCGACCCCGGGCTCGGGCGCCTCGACCGCATCGCTGCGGGTCTTCTCGGCGATCTCCATGCCGATCTCGGCCAGACGGGCGAGCAGGCGCAGATGCCGCTCGGTCCGCTCCCCGGTGGAAGCGGGCCTCTCCACGCCCGAATCGGTCTGCGCCTTGTCCATAGAACATATCATGAACAAGATCGTAAATTAATACAAGAGAACAATGTGTTAACTGATTCTGCCCTCGGACCGGCGCGGCCGGGCGATAGGTCGGACCGACACAACAAAAGAGCCTGGCTTGACCCCGTTTCGAATCCGCGACACACTTCCAAAACGTTTTGGGTAACGCCTGCACGCGATCCAAAACGTTTTGAGGCGCAAATGGCGGGACAGGGAGGCCTGCGGGTGACGGCGAAGCGGCAGATCCGCTTGAAGGAGCTGGCGTCGAAGCTCGGCCTGTCGCCGACCACGGTGTCGCGCGCCCTCGCCGGCTATTCCGACGTCAGCGCCGAGACCCGCCGCCGGGTCGAAGAGGCCGCCCGCACCCATGGCTATGTCGCCAGCCGTATCGGCCGGATGCTGGTCTCCGGCCGCACCAACATCGTCGGCGTGCTGCTGCCGATCAGCGCCCCCAGCTTCATGGACGACTTTCTGGGCCAGTTCCTGTCCGGCGTCGCCGACGGGCTGGCCGGGCGCGGCCGCGACCTGTTCCTGGCCGCCGTGCCGCGCGGCCAGGACGACCTGACCGTGCTGCGCCACGTCGTCGATGGCGGCCATATCGACGCCGTGGTGATCAACCGCGTCACCCACGACGACCCGCGCGTGCGCTACCTGATCGAACGGCGCTTCCCCTTCGTCGCCCATGGCCGGCTGCTGGACCCGCCGCCGGCCTATCCCTGGTTCGACACCGACGGCGAGGCCGCCTTCGCCGGGCTGGTCGACCGGCTGCATGCGCTGGGCCACCGCGAATTCGCGCTGCTGGGGCCGAGCGAGCCCTACAGCTATGCCGCGTTCCGGCGCCGCGGCTTCGAGAGCGCCCTGGCCGGGCATGGCATCCGCCTGGCGCCGGACCGGCTGCCGGCGGTGCCGGTCGCCGACCGGGCTGCCGCCATCGCCGCGGCGCAGCGCCTGTTCGCCCTGAGGCCGCGCCCGACCGCCATCATCGGCATGACCGACCGGCTGGCGCTGGCGGTGATGGAGGCGGCGCAGGAGGCGGGCTTGAGCATTCCCGGCGACCTGTCGGTCATCGGCTTCGACGACGTGCCGATCGCCGCCTATGCAAGGCCGCCGCTGTCGACCTTCGACCAGGACATCGAGCGCAGCGCCGCGGTCATCGCCGACATGGTGGTGGACGTGATCGAGAAGGGATTCGACGGCGTGCAGCCGCGCCTCGCCGAGGTGAGATTCGTCGACCGGGCCAGCCACGGCCCGGCCCCGAAGCCACGGAAACGCGCCGGATCGGCGTGAACGGGCCGGTGCCGTTCAGGCCGGCCGCAGACAAAGAGGGAGGACAGGAATGACCATCCGGACCACAGCCGCCGCCCTGGCCGCCGGCCTGCTCGGCCTCGGCCTGGCCGGCGCCGCCGGCGCCCAGGAGATCCTCTTCTGGTCGACCCAGGCCACGCCGGTCGAGGAATCGCAGGCGATGCGCGAGACCGTGCTGGCCGGCTTCGGCAAGCCGGTGACCTATTCGGCGCAGGAGCCGGGGCCGTTCATGACCCGGATCCAGGCCGAGCTGAAGGCCGGGTCGGGCGCCGTCACCGTGATCGGCGGGCTGCATGGCGAGTTCGCCAGCATCCCGGACGGGCTGGTCGACCTGGCTGGCATCGTGCCCGACGGCGCCATCACCAAGCCCTATCTCGACCTCGGCAAGCTCGGGACGGCGGAGCAGAAATACCTGCCCTGGATGCAGGCGACCTATGTCATGGCCGCCAACAAGCAGGCGCTGCAATACCTGCCGCAGGGCGCCGACATCAACGCCCTGACCTATGACCAGCTGGCCGCCTGGGGCAAGGCGATGGCCGCGGCCGCCGGGTCGCCCAAGATCGGCTTCCCGGCCGGGCCGAAGGGGCTGATGCACCGCTTCTTCCAGGGCTATCTGTACCCGTCCTACACCGGCTCGCCCGTGATGAAGTTCAAATCGCCCGAGGCCGAAGCGATGTGGACGTCGTTCCGCGACTTCTGGACCACCTCTGTCACCCCGGCCTCGACCGGCTACGCCTTCATGCAGGAGCCGCTCTTGACCGGCGATGTCTGGGTGGCCTGGGACCATGTCGCCCGGCTGAAGGACGCGCTGAACCAGAAGCCGGACGAGTTCGTGGTGTTCCCGGTGCCGGCCGGGCCGGCCGGCCGCGCCCATATGCCGGTGCTGACCGGCATCGGCATCCCGAAGACCAGCAATTCGCCCGAGGATGCCAAGGCGCTGGTCGCGCATATGGAGAAGCCCGAGAACCAGGTCGCGATGATGAAGGCGACCGGCTTCTTCCCGGTGGTCGAGGTCAAGCTGCCGGACGACGTGCCGACCAGCATCAAGATGCTGCAGCCGGTGGTGGCGGCACAGAGCGCGGCCAAGGATTCGCTGCCGGTGCTGCTGCCAATGGGGCTGGGCGATGCCGGCGGGCGCTACAACAAGGTGTTCAGCGACACCTTCCAGCGCATCGTGCTGTCCGGCCAGGACGTGCGCGAGGTGCTGGACGAGCAGGCGCAGAGCCTGCAGGCCATCTTCGACGAGAAGGGCGCGCCGTGCTGGGCCCCGGATCCGGTGGGGACGGGCCCGTGCAAGGTGCAGTAGTGGTCGAGGCCATGATTTTCACCCTCCCCCTCCCCTTGCGGGAGGGGGTTGGGGGGAGGGGTCTGGTGCCGCTGGCACCGATGCCGGACTGCCTAGACGATCAGGCATCGGTTCTCTTCGATCGACACCCCCTCCCCCTACCCCCTCCCGCGGGGGGAGGGGGAGAGTGGAAGGCTGAGGCTGCTCCAGTTGATGGACTGACCGGAACGTCCGGTCTTCCCCAACGTCCCGCCGCTCCTGACCGACGGAGCCCGCCATGAGCGACGCCCGGTTTCTGCCTTACATCCTGCTGGCCCCGGCCACCGTGTTCCTGCTCGGCTTCTTCCTGGTGCCGTTCGGGCAGGTGGCGGTCGAGGCCTTCAGCCAGTACGGCCACCTGTCCTTCGGCAATTTCCAGTCGATCGCGCGCGACTGGAAGTTCTGGCCGGCCGTGCGCAACACCTTCGTGCTCACGCTGATCCTGGTGCCGCTGCAGATCGCCCTGGCGCTGGCCATGGCCAGCCTGGTGATGGCGCTGAAGCGCGGCCGCGACGTCGCGCTGTACATCTTCACCATCCCGCTCGGCATCTCCGACCTCGCCGCCGGGCTGATCTGGCTGGCCATCCTCGAGCAGAACGGCTTCCTGAACAGCGTGCTCTACTATGTCGGCCTCATCCCGGGCCCGAAGCTGCTGCTGAGCTACCAGAGCATCGTCGCCCTGTTCGCCGCCATCATCATCGCCGAGCTGTGGCGTGCCACCGCCATCGTGCTGGTGATCCTGGTGGCCGGCATGTCGCTGATCCCGAAGGAATACTACGAGGCGGCCGAGGTGTTCGGCGCCAGCCCGTGGAAGCGCTTCGTCCGGATCACCCTGCCGCTGCTGCGGCCCAGCCTGCAGACCGCGCTGATCCTGCGCACCATCCTGGCCTTCGAGGTGTTCGCCATCGTCCTGGTGCTGGCCGGCAACAACCTGCCGATCCTGATGGGCGAGACCTTCAACTGGCAGTTCGCGCTGCAGGACCGCGCCGGGGCCTCGGCCTACGCCATGGTGATCCTCGGCATCTCGATCGCCTTCACCCTCATCTTCCTGTGGGCACTGGGCGAGAAGAAGGAGGCTGCGCGATGACCGCGACCACGCCGGACATCGTCTCCCTCCCGGCCAGCCGGGAGGCCGCGCCGGGCCGCTGGGGGATCCGGATCTCGACCATCCTGCTGTGCCTGTGGGTGCTGGTGCCGCTGTACCTGCTGGCCGTGAACGCCTTCAACTCGCGCGAGGCGGTGACCGGCTGGCCCAAGGCCTTCGTCCCGACCTTCGATATCGACAGCCTGTCCTTCTTCTGGAACTACGCCGGCGTCGCCCGGGCGCTGCTGAACTCGATCCTGGTCGCCGGGCTGACCATGATCCTGTCGATCGGCATCGGCGCCCCGGCGGGATACGCGCTGGCGCGGTTCCGCTTCCACGGCAAGGGCAGCTTCCGCCTGCTGGTGCTGATGACCCGGGCCTTCCCGCTGCCGCTCTTGGCCCTGCCGCTGGCGATCTTCTACATCCGCACCGGGCTGGACGACACGATCTGGGGCCTGGCGCTGGTGCACACCGTGCTGGCCCTGCCCTTCGCCATCCTGATCACCTTCTCGCTGTTCACCAGCATCCCGGTGGAGCTGGAGGAGGCGGCCTGGACGCTGGGCTGTACCAGGGTCCAGGCCTTCCTGAAGATCGTCGTGCCACTGGCCCTGCCGGGCATCGCGGCGTCGGGCGTCTTCGCCTTCGTCACCTCCTGGAACGAGGTGTTCGCGGCCTCGGTGCTGACCGTGCAGAACCAGACCCTGACCGCCTTCCTGCTGACCAGCCTGGACGTCTCGCCCCTGCCGCTGAAATTCGCCGGGGCGCTGGTGCTGGTGGTGCCGGCATTGGTCTTCCTCTTCCTCATCCGGAAATATCTCTTCTCCCTCTGGGGCATCGCCAACCGCTGACCGGAGTTCCCGACATGGCAGACATCGAGATCAAGGGCGTCGAGAAGCGGTTCGGCAGCTACACCGCGCTGCACACGATCGACCTCACCATCCGCGACCAGGAGTTCCTGGTGCTGCTCGGCGCCTCCGGCTGCGGCAAGACCACGCTGCTGCGCATCATCGCCGGGCTGGAGACGGCGACCAGCGGCGAGGTGCGGATCGGCGGCCGTCGGGTCGACCACCTGGCGCCGCGCGACCGCGGCATCGCCATGGTGTTCCAGAACTATGCCGTGTTCCCGCACATGACGGTGTTCGAGAACATCGCCTTCGGCCTGCGCATGAAGAAGGTGCCGGAGGCCGATGTCGACCGGAAGGTCAGGCGCGCCGCCGGCATGATGCATATCGACCAGCTGCTGCAGCGCTATTCCGGCCAGCTGTCGGGCGGCCAGCGCCAGCGCGTCGCCGTCGCCCGGGCGCTGGCGGTCGAGCCCGCGGTGCTGCTGATGGACGAACCGCTGTCCAACCTGGACGCCCTGCTGCGGCTGGAGATGCGGGCCGAGCTGAAGGGCGTGCTGCAGGAGAGCAAGACGACGACCATCTACGTCACCCACGACCAGGTCGAGGCGATGAGCCTGGCCGACCGGATCGCGGTGATGAACCAGGGCCGCATCGTCCAGGCGGCGCGGGCGACCGAGGTCTATGCCGATCCGGCGACCCGCTTCGTCGGCAGCTTCATCGGCAACCCGCCGATGAACTTCCTGCCGGCCGAGCCGAACGGGGCCGGCCTCAAGGTGGCCGGGCTGACGCTGGAGCCGCCGAAGGCCGCGTCCGGCCGGATCGAGTTCGGCATCCGCCCCGAGGATGTCGAGATCCGCGGCGACGGCCTGCCCGGCGCCATCCGGGTGGTCGAGCCGCTGGGCCCGCACAAGCTGCTGACCGTCGACGTCGCCGGCCACCTGTTCCGCGCCGTGGTCGACAACGAGCACGCGGTCGAGCCCGGCCAGGCGATCAGCCTGCGGCCGAAGCCCGGCCGCGGCCGCTGGTTCGACGCCGAGACCGGCCTCGCCTTGCAATGATCCCCATCCCAAGCCTCACCGGAGCCCTGCCGTGACCTTCGACGACAGCACCGCATTCGAACGGGCGGCGACCGTTCTGTCCGAGAACGACCGCGGCACCTACACCGTCCCGACCAAGGGGCTGTACCCGTTCCAGTGGAACTGGGATTCCTGCCTGACCGCGTTGGGCCAGCGGCACATCGACGAGGCCCGGGCCTGGACCGAGATCGAGACGCTGGCCGCGCATCAATGGCCGGACGGGATGATCCCGCACATCGTCTTCCACGTTTACGACGACGGCTATTTCCCGGGCCCGGATGTGTGGCGGACCGGGCGGCCGACGGCGACCTCCGGCATCACCCAGCCGCCGGTGCTGGGCTTCGTGCTGCGGCGGTTGTACGAGGAGGCGAAGGACAAGGTGCTGGCCGAGGCCAAGGCGCGGGCGCTGATCGGCGCCGCGGATGCCTGGCACCGCTGGTTCTACGCCGCCCGCGACCCCGAAGGCACCGGCCTGGTCGCCCTGCTGCACCCCTGGGAATCGGGCCGCGACAATTCCTGCGACTGGGATGCCGCCCTGGCGCGGGTGCCGACCGACGGGATCGAGCCCTATCAGCGCCGCGACACCAGCCATGTCGACGCCGCCCAGCGCCCGCACAAGGCGGAGTACGACCGCTATCTGTGGCTGGTGCAGCGCTTCCGCGGGCTGGGCTGGGACAACATGAAGCTGCACGACGCCTCGCCCTTCCGGGTCGTCGATCCCGGCTTCAACGCCATCCTGATCCGCTCCGACGAGGATATTGCCGCACTCGGCGAGGCGCTGGGGATGGCGGGGCTTGCGACGGCCGCGCGGGCCCGGGCGGCGAAGGCGCGTGCCGCCTTCGAGCGGCTGTGGAGCGAGGAGCACGGCCAGTATCTCTGCCTCGACCGCACGACCGGCGCGCTGGTGGAAAGCCGCAGCGTCGGCGGGCTGCTGCCGCTGTTCGCCGGGCTCGGCACGCCCGAGCGGCAGCGCGCGCTGGCCGCCCGCATCGCTGAATGGCGCGGCGCGACCCGATTCGGCATCGCCAGCCACGACCCGGCCGATCCGCGCTTCGAGCCCAAGCGCTACTGGCGCGGGCCGGTGTGGCTGATCGTCAACTATCTGGTCGCCGACGGCTTGATCCGCTGCGGCCTGGCCGAGGCGGCCGACGCGGTGCACCAGGACAGCCTCAAGCTGATCGAGGGCGGCTTCGCCGAGTACTACGACCCGATCACCGGCGAGGGGCTGGGCGGCGGCAATTTCACCTGGACCGCCGCCATGGTCGCGGAGCTGGTGCGGAAACGGGCAGCCGCCTGACCATGCCGACCGCCCTGCTGCTGCGCGGCCCGCGCGCGCTGGATTTCGAGAGCTTCGAGCACCCGCCGCTCGGCCCGGAGGAGGTGCGGATCCGGACGCTGTATTCCGGCGTCAGCGCCGGCACCGAGCTGTCGCAATACCGCGGCTCCAACCCCTTCATGGCCAAGCGCTGGGACGAGGCGAGCCGGCTGTTCCGCGCCGCCGACGCGCCGAGCTGGGACTATCCGGTCCGCAACCTGGGCTATGAGGAGGCCGGCGAGATCGTCGAGGTCGGCAGCGGCGTCGCCGACCTGCGGCCCGGCCAGCGCGTCTACGGCACCTGGGGCCACCGCACCCACCATGTCGCCGCGCGGGAGGCGGTGCGGGTTCTGCCGGAGGGCGCCGATCCGCGGATCGGCATCTTCTCGCATATCGGAGCGGTGGCGCTGAACGGCGTGCACGATGCCGAGATCCGGATCGGCGATGTCGTCGTGGTCTTCGGCCTCGGCGTGCCCGGCCAGATCGTGGCGCAGGCGGCGCGGGCCTCCGGCGCCGAGGTGATTGCGGTCGACCCGGTGGCGTCACGGCGCAAGACGGCGCTGCGGCTGGGCGCGGCGGAGGCGCTGGACCCCGCGGCCGGATCGGTGGCCGAGATCGTCAAGGCAAGGACCGGCGGGCGCGGCGCCGATGCGGCGATCGAGGTCTCGGGCGTTCCGGCCGCGCTGGCCGAGGCGATCCGGGCGGTGGCCTATTCGGCCCGGGTCGTCGCGCTCGGCTTCTTCCAGGGCGAGGCCCGCGGCCTGCATCTCGGCGAGGAGTTCCACCACAACCGGGTGCAGCTGGTGTGCTCGCAGATCTCCGGCGTCGCCCCCGGCGCGAGCTATCGCTGGTCGAAGCCGCGGCTGTGGCAGACGGCGGTGCGGCTGCAGCATGAGGGGGTGCTGGACCTGCTGCCGCTGATCACGGCAGAGGTGCCGTTCCGGCAGGCGCCGGCGCTGTTCGAGCGGCTGGACCGCGGCGACCCGGACGCGCTGCAGACCGTCCTGACCTTCGGAGACGACGCATGAGACCGCTGCGCGTGGGCATCCTGGGCGCCGGCGGCATTGCCGCCCGCCACGCCGCGGCGATCGCCGCCCATCCGGAGGCGGCGACATTGGTCGCCTGCTGCGGCCGCGACCCAGACAAGGCCGCTGCCTTCGCCGGCGCGCATGGCGGCCGGGCCTACACCGATCGCGAGCGCATGTTCGACCAGGCGGCGCTGGACGTCCTGATCGTCGCGCTGCCGCCCTTCGCCCATTCCGACGAGGTGGAGAGCGCCGCGCGGCGCGGCATCCACCTGCTGCTGGAGAAGCCGATCGCGCTGGACGGCGACCATGCCGACCGCATGGTGGCGGCGGCGGAGGCCGCGGGCATCCGGACCCAGGTCGGCTTCATGGGCCGCTTCGGCGCCGCGGTCGAGCGCTGGACGACGCTGGCCGCCGCCGGCGAGACCGGCCGGCCGGGGCTCTATTCCGCCCGCTTCCACTGCAACGCGCTGCACGCGCCCTGGTGGCGGGAGAAGGCGAAATCTGGCGGGCAGATGGTGGAGCAGCTGATCCACATGATCGATCTGGCGCGGTATTTCCTCGGCGACCCGGCGACGGTCTATGCCCGCACCGCCACCTTCTTCCATCGCGGCGTCGAGCGCTATGACAGCGACGATCTCAGCGCCATGCTGCTGGGCTATGACGACGGCCGCGTCGCCCTGCTGAACGCCACCAACGGCGCCGTGCCCGGCCGCTGGGAGAAGGAGATCCATCTGGTGGCGGAGCGGCTGACCGGCCATTTCACCGACTGGAACACCGCGACGCTGACCCGCACCGAGGACGAGCCGGCGGCGGAGCGCATCGCCGGCGACCGCGACGTCTTCGCCGCCCAGCTGCTGGACCTGGTCGACGCCATCCGCAGCGGCCGCCCGGCCCGCACCCCGATCCGCGACGGCGCCCGGTCGCTGCACCTGGCCCTCGCGGCGCTGCGCTCAGCCGAGGAGCGGAGAGAGGTGCCGTTCTGATGCGGTTCGACGCCGACGCCCTTGCCTTCCTGGGCTCCACTCTTCACCTCTCGGAGATCGTGCCGCTGATCGACGGCGAGGCGGTCGGCGGATCGCCGGTCGTCCGGCAGGAGGCTGCGGGCTGGGTTGTCGAATGGCCGGCCGGGGGCGGGCGGTTCCGGCTGGAGGTCGAGGGCCGCGACTTCGGCGGCACGCCGGGCCTCACCCTCCGCTTCGTCCTCGACGGCTTGGCGCCCGACCGGCGGCTGGCGGCCATCGGTATCGAAATCGGTCAGGCCGGACCGGCCCGGGCCTTCCTGCGCACCGGCTATCACAGCTGGGATGGCAGCTTCTTCGTCACGCCCGACCGGCTCGCCGGCGACGAGAAGGCCCGCACCGGTTATGCCATGGCCCAACTGCTGCCGCGCGAGGGCGACGGCGGGGTGGTGCTCGGGGCGCTGCGCCATGACCGATTCCAGCACCGGTTCGGCTATCGCCCGGCGGCGGACGGCTTCGCGGTCGTGCTCGAAACGCTGTGGGACCACGCCCCGCATGAGGGGCGCGCCGCCTCCGAATGGTTCGCGTTGTTCGAGCATGCGGAGGTGGAGGAAGGCCTGCGCGTCTGGGCTCGCTCTGTCGCCGAGACGTCGCCCCTACCGCCCCGGATCGCGGAAGAGCGCATCACCGGCTGGTGCTCCTGGTACAACCTCTATGCCGCGATCACTGAAGAGAACCTCCGCGACCACCTCGATGGCGCTCGGCAGGCGAAGGCCGAGGGGCTGCCCCTGCGCGTGTTCCAGATCGACGACGGCTTCACGCCGGAGATGGGCGACTGGCTGGAGGTGAAGCCGCAATTCCCGCGCGGCATGGCGCCGCTGCTGGCCGACATCGCCGCCGCCGGCTTCTTGCCCGGCCTGTGGATCGCGCCCTTCCTGGTCGGCAACCGCAGCCGGCTGTACCGCGACCATCCCGACTGGGTGGTGCGCCGGCGCGACCGCGACGAACCGCTGGTCTATTCCAAATTCTACGGCGAGTTCCGCTGGCACAAGCGCAGCGAGGAGTACTACGTCCTCGACGTCACGCACCCCGAGGCCGAGGCCCATATCCGCGGCGTCTTCCGCAGCTGGGCGCGGGACTGGGGCTGCCGCTACTTCAAGACCGACTTCATGAATGCGGGGTCGGAGTTCGGCCCCGACCGCGCCCGCTGGCACCGGGACGGCCTGACCCGGATCGAAATCTGGATGCGGATGGCCCGGCTGATCCGCGAGGAGATCGGCGACGCGCTGTGGCTCGGCTGCGGGTCGCCGATCTTCGCGCCCGTGGGGCTGGTCGACGCCATGCGCATCGGCCGCGACATCGGCGTGTCCTGGAGCGGCCATCAGTCGGCGGAGTCCTTGCTGCGCGACCAGACCACCCGCAGCTTCGCCAACGGCCTCCTGTGGCAGGCCGACCCCGACTGCATCCTGCTGCGCGACCGCTTCCACGAGTTGTCGGACCTCGAGGTCGAATCCCTGGCGCGGTTCGCCGGGCTGGCCGGCGGGGTGCTGATGACCAGCGACCATCTCGGCGAGATTTCGCCGGCGCGCAAGGCGCTGCTGCGCGAGCTGCTGGCCGACGGCAAGGCGCGGCCCTGCGACTTCCCGCGCCTCGGCGCTGCCGTCGGCCGGCCGGACCCGCTGGGCGACCTGATCGTCCAGCGGGTGCGCGGCGCCCCCGGCGGCGAGCTGGTCAGCCTGTTCAACGCCAGCGACCGCCCCTTCGAGGGCACGGTGCCGGGGGTCGGCGCCGTGTCGCTGCGCCCGCATGAGACGCTCTACCCGCCCCCGGCCTTGATCCGCAGGAAATAGTCGGGCGCGCCCATCTGGCCGCCCTTCAGCGCGATCTCCAGCCCGGCCAGGTCGTCGCCATGCGCCTGGAACAGCGCCGCGCCGGGGACGGTCGGCGCCAATGCCGTGAGGGCGTGGATGCCGAGGACGCTGGCGCCGTAGCCCGAGGTGTCGCCGCCGGCGATGATGCCGCGCTTCAGCCCGGCCTGGCGCAGCACCTGCTTCAGCGCGGTGCCGAGGCCGGTGCCGATGCGCTCGTTGACCACGGCCGGGTCGGCGCCGGAGGCGGCGAGCGCCTGGTTGAGCGCCGTCACGGCGGGGTCGTCGGGGCCGCGGGCGGTGAACAGCAGCGGGTCGCGCCCGGCGCCGATCGCTGCCAGCGCCGCCTCGACCGCCCGGCCGATCTCGGAGGTCCAGGACGCGGCGTCGACGGCGCGGCGGCCGTCGACCGGGACCGGATGGAAGCCGCGCTTCAGCGCATGCTCGATCTGGGCGGCGGTTTGCGGCGCGCAGGAGCCGGAGACGACCGCGACGCGTTCGACCGCCCCGGCGCTCGGCGCCGGCGGAGGCGGCGCGATCAGCCCGGCCTGCCGCCAATGGGCCAGCAGCGCATATTCCAGCCCCTGCGAGCCGATCGCGAACAGCCGGTCGCCGCGGTTGCGCCAGATGACCTCGCCCACCGCAGCGAGATCGGCCTCGTCCGTCACGTCGAAGGCGACGATCCCGGCGCCCGCCGCGATCTCCCGCCGCAGCGCCGCCTCGCCCCCGCCGCCGCCGTTGCCGCTGCGGAGGTCTTTCATATCGACGAGGCCGATCGCCCGGTCGGTCTGCGCCGCCAGATGACGCCGGATGTCGGCCTCGTGCATCGGCGTCACCGGGTGGCGGCTCATCGTCGGGTGCCGGTCGAGGCGGTGGACCGCGCCGTTGAAGGCGGCGAAGAGGGTGCCGAAGCACTGCCAGCGCCCGATCGCCGGCGCCGCCACCACGAAGGGATGCCAGGCGCCGCCGAGCCACGGCAAAGCGAGCTCGACGGCCTTGCCGATCGAGCCGACCTGGGGCGCGGAATCGAGGGTCGAGCAGATCTTGTACTGCGCGATCGGCGCGCCCAGCCCCGCCAGGGCGGCGAAGGCCGGCGGCAAATGCCGCTCCATCCAGGCCGGGTCCTTCGACCGCGCCACCCCGGCGATGCCGATGCCGCGATAGCCGGCGAAGGCGGCGAGGCGCTGCGGCGTCGGGATGTCCAGGAACAGCACGGAGGGCACGCCACCGAAAGTCAGCACCTCCATCACCGCGGCGGCGCCGGTGAAATCGTCGCCGTACCAGGAGACCAGCGGGCCGGCGGGGAGGGAGGCGGTCATGGGAGGGGTCCCTGCCCCGTCGGGTGCACGCATCGCCGAGGGCTTAAACGGCCCCCAATGGAACACAAACGAGTCCCCCCTCCCCTCGCGGGAGGGGGATAGGGGGAGGGGGCTCTCTCGGATGGGCTCAGATCAAGACGGGGGTATGCCGGCTGGGTTTCGAGGCGGATGGAAGGCGCATTCGCGCGCGGACGCGCGCAGACCCCTCCCCCTGCCCCCCCCCCCCC
>NZ_JASATH010000122.1:0-24068 GCF_038440215.1 Inquilinus sp. OTU3971
AGCCGGGCGGTGCCGCGGCCGCCGCCAGCGGCAGGATGTACGACAGGCGCGACGCTGCCGATTCGCTGCGCCGGGTCGGCTCCGCTCCGCGTCCATCCCTCCGGGGAGCGATGCTAGACCCGGGGCCGGGCGTCAGCCCAGCCCGATCGCCGCGATCCGGCGCCGCAGCGCCTCCAGCCCGTGGTCGCGGATGCCGAGCGCGACCAGATGGTCGAGGGTCGAGCGGAAATATTCCTGGCAGCTGCCGAGCTGGCCGCAGGCCAGGGCCAGCACCCGTGCCGTCTCTTCCTCGCTCAGCCGGCCGGCATAGCGCGGCTGGGTCCGGTTGATGGTGAAGGCGATCGCCCGCACCGGGCCCTCCGGCGTCGCTGCCGTCACCCAGCGCGGGGTGTAGGATGCGGTCACCATCTCGCGCCGCCAGATCAGGTCGAGCTCCTCCTCCACCGCCGCGGCGGCGATGCGGAACACCACGCCGCGGCAGGTGCCGCCGCGGTCGAGGCCCAGCACCAGGCCCGGGCGGTCGGGCGTGCCGCGGCCGAGCTCCGTCCACAGGCAGAAGCGGCGGTGCCAGCCATGGATCAGCCCGGTGCGGCGCTCGACGAAGTGGAAGGCCGGGTTCCAGATCAGCGAGCCGTAGCCGAACACCCAGACATCGCCGCCGGCGGCCTGCTCCGTCGCCAGGATCGCCCGGCGCGATTCGGCCAGCGCCTCGAAGGACAGCACCTCCGCGGTCGGGTCGGCGGCCACGATCATGCGCTGCAGCACGCCGCTCTTCAGCGATTCGCGGGTGATGGCGGTCGGCTCGGCGACCGTCGGCACTTCGCTCACGGCGTCTCCCACCGGCCGGTGTGGGCGGAGCGGAAGACCGCGTCGATCACCTGCATGTTGGCCAGCGTGTTCTCCAGCGGCACCGGCTGCTCGCCGCCCTTCAGGATCGCCTCGGCGAAGGCGGCGGCGGCGACGCCGTACTGGTCGCAGGCCGGGACCTCGATTGGCTTGATGCCGTCGCCGAACAGGCTCGACCCGTCATCCAGCAAGAGGCGGCAGGGCCGGTCGTTCGGGGCGTTGAACGGGATTTCCACCTCGATCCGGCCCTTGGTGCCCAGGAACTGCATGCGCTGATAGCCGGGGATCTGGGTCGAGTAGACGAAGCTGGCCTGGATCCCGTCATAGTCCAGCAGGATGCTGCCCAGCCGGTCGACCTTGAACACCGGGTCGCGGTCCAGGAGCGACACCACGCGGCGCGGCTCCCGCCCGGTGATGAAGCGCGAGGTGGTGATCGGATAGCAGCCGATGTCCAAGAGGCCGCCGCCGCCGATATCGGCCTTGTTGCGGATGTTGTTGGGGTCGATGTTGCGATAGGTGAAGGCGCCGGTCACCGCCCGCAGCTCACCGATCGCGCCCTCCTGCACCAGCTCCCGCAGCTTCAGCCATTGCGGATGGGTGCGCACCATGAAGGCTTCCTGGATGCGCCGGCCGCTCTTGTCGCGCGCCGCGATCAGCCGCCGCGCCTCCTCGGCGTTCAGCCCGATCGGCTTCTCGCACAGCACATGCTTGCCGGCCTCGGCGGCCTTGATGGTCCATTCGACATGCAGATGGTTCGGCAGCGGGATGTAGACCGCGTCGATCTCCGGGTCGGCCAGCAGCGCCTCGTAGCTGTCATAGGCAACCGGCAGCCCGTATTTCGCCGCCGCGGCCGCGGATTTCTCCGCCGAGCGCGAGGCGATCGCCTTGACCCGGCAGTGCCGGGCCGTGGTCATCGGCGGGACGACCTTGTCGTTGATCTTGGCGGCGCCCAGCACGCCCCAGACGATCGTTCCTTCGGCCACGCCTGTCTCCTCTCGACTGCAAATGCCCGACGTTTTCGCAAATCCAGCCGATCCTATCGGCTCCTGAGGCGGGTGAGGAGCGCTCAAGGCGCGGGCAGGGGATGCGGTTCGGGCGACCCGTCCAGCGCCGGCACCGGCGCGAGATCGGCGACGGCGCAGAGCCGCTGCACCACCGCCGCGCGCGGTGACGCGACCTCGCCATGCTCATAGGCCACGACCTGCAGCCGCCCGGCCACGGCCTCCAGCAGCTCCCCGGCCTTCAGCAGATAGGCCGGGGTGGACGGGCGGCCGAAGCGCTGGTTGCCCTGGGCGAAGGTCTCGTAGATCAGCACCCCGCCCGGGGCCAGCGCCTCGGCGATCACCGGCAGCAGCGGCCGGTGCAGGTAGTTGGCGACGACGATGCCGGCGAAGCGGCGCCCGGCGAAGGGCCAGGGGCCGGCCTCGATGTCGGCCTGCACGATCTCGACCCCCTCCGTCCCCGCCAGGTCCGCCACCCCCTGCAGCTCGATGTCGACGCCGGCCACGGCATGGCCGTGGGCCCGGAAATGCCGCAGATGGCGGCCGCTGCCGCAGGCGAGATCCAGCACCGGGGCGGTCTTCGGCACCAGCGGCGCGAAGCGCGCGACCCATGCGGACACAGGGGGGATATGCGGCATCGGCGAGATGTGAGGCGTCATTTTCTTTGCGGCCCGGGACAGACCATCGTATGACAAAAGCGGAGCATGGAATGCGATGATCCTGTACGAATTGCGATGTGAGGGCGGCCACGGCTTCGAGGCCTGGTTCCGCAACAGCGACACCTATGACGCGCAGGTCGCGGCGGGCGAGGTCAACTGCCCGATCTGCGGCAGCGGTTCGGTCGAGAAGGCGCCGATGGCGCCCGCGATCGCCAAGCGGTCATCGGCCAAGCGCTCGCCGGAAGACGGGCACCGGACCCACACCACCATGGCCGAGGCCCGCCGCGAGCTGGAGGCGTTGCGCCGCCGGATCGAGGAAAATTGCGAGTATGTCGGCGACCGCTTCGCCGAGGAAGCGCGCAAGATCCACCACGAAGAAACCGCGCATCGCGACATCTACGGCGAGGCGACCGAGGCCGAGGCGCGCGAGCTCGAGGAGGAAGGCATCGGCGTCGCCCGCATTCCCTGGGTGTCGCGCACCGATTCCTGATCGCGCCGGCCGGTCCGGCCCGCCACCACCTTGATTTGATCGGAACCGCGGTTTCTGCCCGCCTTCCGTGCGCCGTCTCTTGTCACCGCCTCTCCTTACGGGTTAGTGGGGTGTATGCTGGGGGCCGTCGGTTCATGCCGTCGAGTCTCCACGGCGTGCCCCTGATCTTATGGCGCGGGCTAATGAATATATGTCTTTTGTCCAATAATTATCGGACGATGTTCTTCGAGAGGATCGGGCGCGGCCTCGAGCGGAAGGGGGTTGGGGTCTTCTGGATTGCGGCCAGCCGGCGGTGGGCGGACGCGCTGATCAAGAAGGGCTGGCGCCGCGACCGGATCCTCTGCCTCGCCGATTTCAAGGATGAATGGCGCGCGGCGCCGCCGGCGGACCCGGACGATCCCGGGCTGACCGAGCTCGAGACCGGCGGGCTGGCCGCCAACGAAGTCGTGCTGATGGACCGGGAGCTGTGCAAGCGGCCCTATGGCAAGGCCTATCTGGCCGTGGCCGCGCGGGAAATATCGCGCTTCCTGCAGGCCCACGACATCCGGGCCGCGTTCGGCGAGCAGACCTGGGCCTTCGAGCTGGCCACGGCGCTGCTGTGCAAGGCCCAGGGGCGGGGCTATTTCGTCCCGGCCACGGTGCGGGTGCCGTCCGACCGCTTCGGCTTCTTCACCGACCACAGCCAGACCGGGATCTATGAGGTCCGCAAGCCGGACCGGTCGGACCGCGAGGCCGCCGACGCCATCCTCGAGGCGCTGCGCGGCCGCACCTACCGGCCCTACTACTTCCACATCAACAACAAGATCCGGTTCTTCCGCCGCCACTGGCTCGGCGAATCCGTGGTGCAGACCTTCTCCAAGGTGACGGACGGCGACGAGACCCTGCCGACCCTGGCGCACCGCTCGCGCTGGCGCTTCAGCCGGATCGTCAACACCTACCGGGTCCGCTGGCAGAAGCCGTTCGAGCGCGACGGCATCCCGGGCACGCGACCCTTCGTGCTGGTGACGATGCACATGCAGCCGGAGGCGTCGATCGACGTCGTCGTCCACCGCAAGGCGAACCAGATCGAGAATGTCCGGGCCCTGTCGCGGGTGATCCCGCATGGCTGGGAGATCTACGTCAAGGAGCATTCGAACGCGCTCGGTTTCCGCCCGCTGCGCTATTATGACGAGCTGCGGCGGATCCCCGGCGTCCGCCTGGTCGATCCCCATGCCGACACCTTCCGGCTGATGGAGGCGGCGAAGCTGGTGCTGTCGCCCTCCGGCACGGTCTGCCTCGAGGCCGGCCTCCTCGGCCTCAAGGCCGCGACCTTCGCGCCGATGTACTTCGCCCCGGTGATGTCGCCCGGCACGATCGACCTGTCGGCACTGACCCGCGCCGGCTTCGAGCGGCTGCTGCAGCGCGACGACCGCGACGGCCGGGCCGAGCCGGCCGCCTTCCTGAGCTGGCTCTACGCCCAGTCCTTCCCCGGCCGGGTCGGGGATCCGGTCCACGACCCCGGCAGCATGACCGAGGAGAACGTCGCGATCGTGGTCGATGGCTTCATGACGCTGCTCCGGGTCGTCGAGGCGCGTCGGCAACTGGATGCGAGCGCGGCATGACCCTCGCCAGCGACCATCATCGCCTCAGCCCCGTGCCCAGCACCGCCGACATCGCGCCCGACCGCCAGCGCACGAACGAAACCATCGCCCAGGACCTGATCGGTTCGGCCTGGCGCCACAAATGGCTGGTCGCTTTTATCACGGTGGTGGCGATCGGCCTCGGCGTGGCCTGGGTCCTGGTGGCGCCGAAGCGCTACACCGCGCGGCTCGTCATCATGCCGACCGAGGCGTCGCAGCAGCTGTCCGACCTGGTGCGCAACGCCGGCGCCTCGGTGATCGCCAATTCCTTCACCAGCCTGACCGGCAACGAGCAGATCACCTATTTCGACCGCTTCTCCAAGCAGCTCACCTCGGTGAACACGGCGTCGGCGCTGAAGGAGCATGCCGGGCTGATCGAGAGCCTGATGAATCTGCGCTGGAACGACCAGAAGAGGTTCTGGGAAGCCGATTCGTTCCTCACCCCGGTCAAGGCCTATTTCGGCCTCGACACCGACGTCGACACCAGCGCCCAGGCGGTCGCCGAATTCCTGCGCAAGAATCTCAACCAGGAGCAGGACCGGGATTCGCCGATCACCACCCTGTCGCTCGACGCCACCGACGCCGAGGTGGCGCGCCGCACCCTGGGCTATCTGCACCAGTACAGCGACGATCGGATCAAGCAGGCGATCTATCAGCAGACCCAGAACAAGCTCGAATACCTGCAGCGGCGGCTGCAGAGCGTCACCGTCAACGACTATCGGCAGACCCTGATCGGCCTGATCCTGGACCAGGAGAAGATCCTGATGCTGATCCAGCCGAACCTGCCCTTCGCCGCCGAGGCGCTGGAACCGCCGGAGGTGCTGTCGGAGCCGACCTCGCCGAGGAAGGCCCGCATCCTTGCCGTGGCCGGGCTGCTCGGCCTCGTGCTCGGCACCTTCTTCGCCTATCGCCTCGACCGCAGGCGCCGAGGCTGAGCCCGGCAGCGAGGCGCTGGGACTAGGCGGTCTGGCTGACCGGGCGGAGCTCGGCTCCGAGGGTCCGCTGCACCAGGTCGCGCAGCCCCTCCTCGAGCGACCATTTCGGGGTCCAGCCCAGCGCCGAGCGGATCTTGCTGGTGTCGGCGGAGAGCGACGGGCGGTCGAACTTGCGGAACTGCCCCCTGTCCTCGACCACCGGCCGGGGGTCGCCGGCCAGGCGCCGGAGGGTCTCGACCACGTCGCGCACCGGCGTCGGCACCGACGAAGCGACATTGAACGCCTCGAATCGGCCGGTGTCCTGGAACAGCGCGGCGATGGCGGCGTCGACGATGTCGGCGATGTGGATGAAGTCGCGAGTGGCGCCGAGATAGCCCATGCGGATCTCCGGCTGCGACCGGTCGCGCATGCGCGTCAGGGCGTCGGGGATCAGATGCGGGTTGGTCTCGCCCGGGCCGAAGGCGTTGGCGAAGCGCAGGGCCACGCCGGACAGCCGGTCGTTGGTCCGGGTGGCATAGGCCAGCAGGTCCTCGCCCAGCAGCTTCGACAGGCCGTAGGCGTTGACCGGGGCGGGCTGGTCGGTCTCGCGATGGACCCGGTCGACCGCGGCGTAGACATCCATGGTCGAGGCGAAGACGACCTTGCGCGCCGGCGTGCGCTCGAGCGCGCGCAGCACCAGCTCGGTGCCGCGGACATTGGTGGCGAAGGTCTCGTCCGGGTGGCTCATGCAATAGGGGATGAAATGGATCGCGGCGAAATGGATGGCGCCGTCCGGCTGGAACTCCTCGGCCGCCTCCATGAGCTCGGTGCTGCTGCAGGTGCCGAGGTCGAGGCGCTTGAGCACCGCCTCGCCGGGCAGCGAGCTCTCGCGGCCGAAGGACAGGTTGTCGACGGCCAGGATCTCGTGGCCGTCGCGCGCCAGGCGCCGGGTGATCTGGCTGCCGATGAATCCGGCCGCGCCCGTGATCAGAATGCGCATGAGCCCTGAACCTCCACCTTCGAGATTCCGGCCACGGCCCGGCCCTCGATCCGTTCCGCGAGCGCCTGCCAATCCAGCTCGTCGGCGCGATCCAGCCCGCGCCGGGACAGCTCCTCCCATCGGTCGGCGGCGCTGATCAGCCCGCCGGCAAAGGCCTCGATCTCCGGCTCGGTGACGATGCCGCAGCCGTAATGGTCGACGACGTCGCCGGTGCCGTTCTCCGGGAAGCGCGCGGTCACCGTCGGCAGGCCGCTGGCCATGGCCTCGGCGACGATTCGGGGAAAGCCCTCGCGCCGGCTCGGGATCGCCAGCAGCCTGGCCCCGCCCAGCAGGTCGATCTTCTGCTGCTCGTTGACCGCACCCAGGATCCGGATCTGCGCCGCGGCCGGCGAGGCCGCCGCATGGGCGCGCAGCGCCGGCATGTCGGGGCCGTCCCCGGCGATCAGCAGCGCGTCGCCGCCCAGCGGTCCGACCTGGTTGTGGCCGGCCGTCTTCAGCCGGGCGAAGGCGTCGATCAGGAAGGTCAGGTTCTTGTGCGCTGTAATGCGGCCAAGATACAGGATGTCGCGGCGCTCCGCGGCCGGCAGGCTGCGATAGGCGGACCGGCGGATGCCGCTCGGCAGATAGAAGACCGGCCGGCCGGAGACGGCGCCGATGTGGTCGCACACGGCCAGGCCGACGCCCATGTTCTGCCCGCTCAGGCGCGGCAGCATCCATTGCATGAAACGGTAGAAGCGGGCGTTGCGCACCTCGCACCAGTCGACGACTGCGCGCTTCCGGGCGCTGCGCGGCGCGAAGGCGATATGCGCCAGGGGCCATTGGTTGAACAGGCTGAGGTCGAAGCTGCGCGTCTTGAGAACGCTTCGCACCCAGGCTGCATATTTTAGTATGGTGATCGGATTCCGAGGCAATACACGAGATTGCGGCCGGCGATAGTGCTCATCCACCGGAAAGCGATGAACTTCGATACCACCCAGAGTTTCCCGTTCCAGCAGATCTCGCCGGTGCGCGATACAATATACCGAGACCTCGTGACCGCGCTCCCGAAACACTTGCGCGAGTTCGGCAAAGCGAATTTCCTGCCCGCCAATGCTCGGAGGATACAATTCGGTGAAAATCCCGATATTCATCCCGGCTCACCAGCAGAGGCGCACAATATAGCATGCGCTAATTTTATTGAACTGATTAACAAGAATTAGATAGCACAGTGCGACTGGCGGCAACACAAATTCCACGGCAGCGCTGCCGTCAGCCTCCTCTCGGCGCAGCTTCGGACCGGCCCGGCCAGGCATCGAGCCATAGCTGCTCGGCCAGGGCCTCGCGGAAATTATGCTGCGGGGCATAGCCGATCGTCTGTCGCGCCGCGTCGATGGCATAGATCCGGTCGATCGTGGCCGGCAGCCTCCAGCCGAGCTGCCGATAGGCGCCTTCGACAAAGGGGTGGTGCCGGCGTAGCACCGGCAGCGGGTCCCGGCGCAGATGCGCGCAATCCTCCGGCGCGAAAGGGCTGGCGGCGGCGATGTTCAGCACCGCGGTCCTGCCGACCGGCCGTTCCGCCGCCAGGAGATGGGCCGCCGCGACGTCGCGCGGATCGACGCCGCGATACAGCCGGTCGTTCACCGTCTCGTTCGGCGGCGCCGGGAAGAACCGGCCGCAGCGCAGGATCAGGCAGCCGTCCGGGAAGGATCCGGCAGCCGCCAGGACCAGGGCCTCGGCGTCGTGCTTGCTCTCCTCATAGGGCGTCTCCGGCGCCGCCGGCAGCGCCTCGGTCACCCAGACCGCGGCGCCGGCATCGCGGATCGCGCCGCCATAGAGCGCGGTGGTGCTGGTCAGCACCAGCCGCCGCACCCCGGCGTCGCGCGCCGCCGCGATCACCGCCTCGGTGCCGCCGACATTGATCCGCCGGATCTCCCCGGCCACGGACGGCCCGTCCGGGCCGCCGTTCAGCCCGGCCGTGTGGATCACGGCCCGGGCGCCGCGGAAGGCCCGGCGCAGGGTCACGCCGTCCAGGATGTCCGCGCGATGGGTCACGGTCGGCGCCTCGGCCCGGTCGATCCCCGCCACCGGCCCCGCGCACAGCAGCGAGGTGACGATGCGGGAGCCGAGATAGCCGGCGCTGCCCGTGACGACGATCATCCCGGCTTGGCCGCCGTCAGGATGTAGTTCACCGCCAGATGGTGCGGCGCCAGCCGCCAGCCGCCGCGCGGGTCCGGCACCATGCCGGCGATGTCGCCGACCTCCAGCCCGGCCCGGCGCAGCGCCGCCGCCAGCTCGTGCGGCTTCAGGAACTTGCGCCACTCATGGGTGCCGCGCGGGATGATCCGCAGCAGGTGCTCGGCGCCCAGGATGGCGACGGCCCAGCTGCGGCGGGTGCGGTTCAGGGTCGACATCACCAGCGTGCCGCCCGGCCGCAGCAGCGTCGCCAGGGCGTGGCAGAAGGCATCGACATCGGCGACATGCTCGACGATCTCCAGCGCCAGCACCGCGTCGAAGCGGATGCCGGAGGCGGCGAGATCCTCGGCGCTGCTGCAGCGATAGTCGATGGCGAGGCCGGATTCGGCGGCATGGGCACGGGCGACGCCGATCGCCTCGGCCCCGGCATCGACCCCCGTGACCGCGGCGCCCAGCCGGGCCATCGGCTCGGACAGCAGGCCGCCGCCGCAGCCGATGTCGAGGATCCGAAGGCCGGACAGCGGCTTCGGCGCCAGCGGGTCGCGGCCCAGCCGGGCGCAGATCCGGTCGCGGATATAGCCGATGCGCAGCGGATTCATCCGGTGCAGCGGACGGAACTTGCCGTCCGGGTCCCACCAGTCCGCCGCCATCGACTCGAAGCGGGCGATCTCGGCGGAATCGATCGTCGCCGCCGGGCTTTGCGCCATGAAGAAGGGTCCTCGTCTTTAAACCTTGCATCGCCGACAGCGACGCCGCACGGGGGACGTTGCGTCGGTCTCGGCGACGCAGTATGGGTAGCGGGCCTCGCGGCCGCAATGCCGGCATTCCGGCCCGCGGCGTCCCTGTCACTTCAAACCCGCGGCGGCCGATGGCGCGCATTGTTCAGAAGTTTGGCGGCACGTCGGTCGCCGATGTCGAGCGGATCAAGAACGTCGCCCGTCGGGTGCAGGCGGAGGTCGCGCGCGGCAACCAGGTCTCGGTCGTGGTGTCGGCGATGTCCGGCGTCACCAACCAGCTGGTGAAGCACTGCAACGACATCTCGCCGCTGCATGATCCGCGCGAATACGATGCGGTCGTGGCCTCGGGCGAGCAGGTCACCTCCGGCCTCCTGGCCCTGGCGCTGCAGGAGATCGGCCTGCCGGCGCGGTCGTTCCAGGGCTGGCAGGTGGCGGTGCACACCGACGGCTCGCACGCCAAGGCCCGCATCCTCGACATAGACGCCCGGCTGCTCGAAGAGTCGCTGGCGCGCGGCGAGGTGCCGGTGATCGCCGGCTTTCAGGGCGTCTCCGACGCTGGCCGCATCACCACGCTGGGCCGCGGCGGGTCCGACACCTCGGCGGTGGCGCTGGCCGCCGCGCTGAAGGCGGACCGCTGCGACATCTACACCGATGTCGACGGCGTCTACACCTGCGATCCGCGGATCGTGCGCAAGGCGCGCAAGCTCGATAAGATCACATATGAAGAGATGCTGGAGATGGCATCGCTCGGCGCCAAGGTGCTGCAGACCCGCTCGGTCGAGATGGCGATGAACCATCGGGTCCGGGTGCAGGTGCTGTCCAGCTTCGAGGATGTGCCGGGAACCCTGGTGGTGGACGAGGACGAGATCGTGGAGAAAGAGGTCGTCAGCGGGATCGCGTACAGCCGGGATGAGGCGAAGATCACCGTGGTCCGCGTGCCGGACCGGCCCGGCGTGGCGGCGGCGATCTTCGGGCCGCTGACCGATGCCAACATCAATGTCGACATGATCGTCCAGAACATCTCCGAGGACGGCCAGGCGACGGACCTGACCTTCACCGTCGGCAAGGCGGATCTGGAGCGCGCGGTCAAGGTGCTGTCCCAGCACAAGGAGACGCTGGGTTACAGCCACCTGATCCCGGACGAGAACGTGGTCAAGATCTCGGTGATCGGCGTCGGCATGCGCAGCCATGCCGGCGTCGCCCAGCGCATGTTCAAGGCGCTGGCCGAGAACGGCATCAACATCCAGGTGATCTCGACCTCGGAGATCAAGATCAGCGTGCTGGTGGCCGAGCAGTACACCGAGCTGGCGGTCCGCGCCCTGCACACCGCCTACGGCCTGGACAAGGCCTGATGGAGCGGGCCTGATGACCCGGCCGGCGGGCGGGCCCGCCCCGGGCATCGGGCCGTCGCGCCGCCTCCTCGCCCGCCTGCGCGACGTCATGGCGGGGTCGGGGACCGCGCAATCGCGGCTCGACAAGATCGTCAAGCTGATCGCCGCCGAGGTGGTGGCCGAGGTCTGCTCCTGCTACGTCTCCCGCCCGGGCGACGTGCTGGAGCTGTTCGCCACCATCGGCCTCAACCCCGACGCGGTGCACCGCACCCGGCTGCGGGTCGGCGAGGGCTTGGTCGGCGAGATCGCGTCGACGGCGCGGCCGCTGGCCATCGCCAACGCGCCCACCCATCCGAAATTCGCCTACCGCCCGGAGACCGGCGAAGATCCCTACGAATCGCTGATGGGCGTGCCGATCCTGCGCGGCGGCAAGGTGCGCGGCGTGCTGGTCATCCAGAACCAGATGAAGCGCAACTACTCCGAGGACGAGGTCGAGACGCTCGAGACCATCGCCATGGTGGTGGCCGAGCTGATCGTCGGCGGCGAGATCGCGCGGCCGGGCGAGGTGGCGAGCCCGACCGCGGTGTCACTGCCGGCCCGGCTGCACGGCATCGCCCTCAGCGGCGGCCTGGCCCAGGGCCTGGCGGTGCTGCACCGGACCCAGATCACCGTTCGCCAGATGGTCGCCGACGACCCGGTGGTGGAGCTGGAGCGTTTCCGCCAGGCGGTCGAGCACATGCACCGCTCGCTCGACGACCTGGTGGCCGACCACCACGCCGTCGGCATCGGCGAGGGCGGCGAGATCCTCGAGACCTACCGCATGTTCGCCGAGGATCGCGGCTGGCTCAGCCGGATCCACGAGGCGATCGACACCGGCCTGTCGGCCGAGGCGGCGGTGCAGCGCGTGCAGAACGACATGGCGGCGCGCATGGCCCGGGTCACCGACCCCTATCTGCGCGAGCGCCTGGTCGATTTCGACGATCTCGCCAACCGCCTGCTGCTGCATCTGGCCGGCCACAGCTCGGCCGCGGCGCTCGGCACCCTGCCGGACGACATGGTGCTGATCGCCCGCGCCATCGGCCCGGCCGAGCTGCTCGACTACGACCGGCGCAAGCTGCGCGGCCTGGTGCTGGAGGAGGGGTCGGCCACCAGCCATGTCGCGATCATCGCCCGCGCCCTCGACATCCCGGTGGTCGGCCGCTGCGTCGAGGCGATGCGGCTGATCGAGCCGCTCGACCCGATCGTGGTCGATGGCGACCACGGCAACGTCTTCGTCCGCCCGTCCGAGGACGTGATCGAGACCATCACCAAGGCGATCCAGGTCCAGGCCGGGCAGCGCAAGCTCTATGCCGAGGAGGCGCGGCTGCCGGCGGTGACGCGCGACGGCACCGCCGTGTCGCTGATGCTGAATGCCGGCCTGCTCTCCGACATGCCGCATCTCGACGCGGTCGGCGCCGACGGCATCGGCCTGTACCGCACCGAGATCCCGTTCATGGTGCGGTCGGAATACCCCAGCGTCGCCACCCAGACCGACCTCTACGCCCGGGTGATCGACCTGGCCGAGGGGCGGCCGGTGGTGTTTCGCACCCTCGATGTCGGCGGCGACAAGCGGCTGCCCTATTTCGCCGAGATCGACGAGGACAATCCGGCGCTGGGCTGGCGCGCCATCCGCATCGGCCTCGACCGGCCGGCGATGCTGCGCCAGCAGATCCGCGCCCTGATCCAGGGCGCTGCCGGGCGTCCCTTCGGGGTGATGTTCCCGATGGTGTCAGAGGTCACCGAGCTGGACGCCGCCCGGGCGCTGTTCGACCGCGAGGTGGCGCGCGCCACGGCCCAGGGGGTGCCGGTGTCGGACGAGATCCGCGTCGGGGTGATGCTCGAGGTGCCGTCGCTGCTGTGGCAGCTCGACCAGGTGCTGGCGGCGGCCGATTTCGTCGCCGTCGGCTCGAACGACCTGATGCAGTATCTCTACGCCGCCGACCGCACCAACACCCGGGTGGCGCAGCGCTTCGACACGCTGTCGCCGGGGCTGATCGCCGCCCTGGCCGAAGCGGCGGCGCGCTGCAACGCCGCCGGTCGGCGGATCAGCCTGTGCGGCGAGATGGCGTCGCGGCCGATCGAGGCGATGACCCTCCTGGGCCTGGGATTCCGCACCTTGTCGATGCCAGCGACGTCGATCGGGGCGGTCAGGACTATGGTCCGCAGCCTGGATCTCGGCGATTTCTCGCGCTGGTTGTCCCAGGTCCGCGCCAATGCTCGCGGTTCGCTGCGCCCTGCCATCCGCGCCTATGCCCTCGACCATGACGTCGCAATATAGTGCGGCGAGTCTCGGATTCGTTTTGCTGTGCCGCCGGAATCGTCTTAATAAAGATTGTCGTCTCGGTCGTGGGGGAGTGGGCCTCGACATCATGACAGGGCGACGTGCCGGCTTTCATCTGTAACACTTTAGCTCAGCACAAAGCGGCTCGAAAAACATGGCCCAGAGCAATCGGAAACATCTCGCCGTGGTTCACGAGGCCGCGGACTCCCCAGACAACCCTGTCGATGCCGGGGCGGTGGATCACGTGATCGACATGAGCGCACCGGTCGGCCGCATCCTCGCCCAGGCGCGCGAGATCGCCGGCTTCAGCCTGTACGACGTGGCCGCGGCGCTGCGCATCCGGCACGGGCTCTTGCAGGCGATCGAGGACGGCCGGCATCAGGACCTGCCCGGTCCGGTCTACGCCATCGGCTTCGTCCGCACCTATGCCGAGTTCCTCGGCTTCGACGGCGACCAGGTGGTGGCCCGCTTCAAGCGCGAATCCACCGCGGTCGAGAAGAAGCCCGACCTGGTGTTCCCGGCGCCGGTGCCGGAAGGCAGCCGCATCCCCGGCGGCGCGATCCTGATGATTGCGGTGCTGATCGGCGGCCTGGCCTATGCCGGCTGGTACTACCTGTCCTCGGCCAACCGCGACGTGGCGGCCGAGATCGCGGCCCTGCCGGCGCGCTTCTCGGCGCTGCTCGACGGTGGCACGCCGACAGATCCGAATCCCGGCCCGGTGGTGCAGCCGGCCGCCCCGAACAGCGGCCCCAGCCTGCAGGCAGCCGCCCCCGCGGCCGAACCCGGCCCCGGCGAGCGCATGACCGCCGGCCCGATCGTGCCCGGCCCGACCGCGCCGGCCGGCACCCCGGCCCTGCCGCTGCCGGAAACCCCGGCCCAGACCGCGGCGGCCCCGCCCGCCGTCCTGGCCGCAACCCCACCGCAGATCGCGGCAGCGGCGCCCCAGCCCCAGCTGCCGGCCACCATGGCCCTGGCCGACCGCCCGCTCGGCGCCGCTTTGGCGAACGAGCCGCCGGCGCCGCAGGTCCCGGGCCCCGGCGACAGCCGCATCATGCTGCGCGCCAGCGCCGACAGCTGGGTCCAGATCCGCGACCGCCAGGGCGGTCTGGTGATGACCCGGGTGATGGCGGCGGGCGAGACCTACGCCGTGCCGCCGCAGGAGGGCCAGCGCCTGACCACCGGCAATGCCGGCGGGCTGCAGGTCGAGGTCGACGGCACGCCGGTGGCGTCGCTCGGCGGCCCCGGCCAGGTCGTGCGCAACATCGCGCTCGATCCGCAGAAGCTGCGGGGCGCGCCGGCCGCAGCCAATTGAGCGGGGCCGGCTGCACATGGTCGCATTGCCGCCTGCCGGATTGCGGGATCGGCGTGAAAGGGCCATGTTGTCCCGCAACGAACGCCGCATCACCTAAGGTCCCGTCATGAGCGCCGTCCGCGCCTATCGCCAGATTCAACGCCGGAAGTCCCGCCTGATCCATGTCGGCAAGGTTCCGGTCGGCGGCGATTCGCCGATCACCGTCCAGTCGATGACCAACACCCGGACCAGCGACATCCAGGGGACGATCGACCAGATCCGGGCGCTCGAGATCGCCGGCGCCGACATCGTCCGCGTGTCCTGCCCGGACGAGGAATCGAGCGCGGCGCTGAAGCACATCGTGCCGGAAGTCACGGTGCCGATCGTCGCGGACATCCATTTCCACTACAAGCGCGGCATCGAGGCGGCCCAGAACGGCGCCGCCTGCCTGCGCATCAACCCCGGCAACATCGGCTCGAAGGAGCGGGTGGCCGAGGTGGTGAAGGCGGCCAAGGACCATGGCTGCTCGATGCGGATCGGCGTCAACGCCGGCTCGCTGGAACGCGAGCTCCTGGAGAAGTACGGCGAGCCCTGCCCGGAGGCGATGGTCGAGTCGGCGCTCAACCACATCCGGATCCTCGAGGACCACGACTTCTTCGACTTCAAGATCTCGTGCAAGGCGTCGGATGTGTTCCTCGCCGTCGCCGCCTACCAGGCGCTGGCCGAGGCCTGCGACTACCCGCTGCACATCGGCGTCACCGAGGCCGGCGGCCTGCGCAGCGGCACGGTGAAGTCCTCGGTGGGCCTGGGCATGCTGCTGTGGGCCGGCATCGGCGACACGGTCCGCGTCTCGCTCTCCGCCGATCCGGTGGAGGAGGTCAAGGTCGGCTTCGACCTGCTGAAGTCGCTCGGCCTGCGCCATCGCGGCGTCAACATCATCTCCTGCCCGTCCTGTGCCCGGCAGCAATTCGACGTGATCAAGACCGTCGAGGTGCTGGAGCAGCGCCTGGCCCACATCACCACGCCGATGACCGTCTCGGTGATCGGCTGCGTGGTCAACGGCCCGGGCGAGGCGACGATGACCGATATCGGCTTCACCGGCGGCGGCAAGGGCACACATCAGGTCTACATCAACGGCCTGCCGAACCACCGGCTGAAGGACGAGGGCATCGTCGACCACCTGGTCTCCCTGGTCGAGGACAAGGCCAAGCAGATCGAGGCCGAGCGTGCCGCCGCCGAGGCGGCCTCGGCCCAGGCGGCCGAATGAGCCTGCGCCTGAGAGAGCGCTAGCGGGTCCGTCGCCTCATCCGACCGGCCCGTTCCCTTGATTTGAGCCTTCCGTGCATCTCGACGAAAACCTGAACCGTGTCCTGTCCCGCGTGGCCGAGCTGCGCGACGGGATGAGCTCCGGCAAGCTGTCGCCGGACCAGTTCACCGCCTATTCCAAGGAATATTCCGAGCTCGAGCCGCTCGCCGAGGAGATCGAGGCGCTGCACCGCGGCCGGGCCGAGCTGGCCCAGCTCGAAGCCATGGCCGCGGCCGAGGCCGATCCCGAAATGCGGGCTTTGGCGCAGGAGGAGCTGGTCGAGCTGCGCGACCGGCTGCCGGCGCTGGAGCGGCGGGTGCAGGTGCAGCTGCTGCCGAAGGACGAGGCCGACGACCGCAACGCCATCCTCGAGGTCCGCGCCGGCACTGGCGGCGACGAGGCGGCGCTGTTCGCCGCCGACCTGTTCCGGATGTATCAGCGCTACGCCGCCATCCGCGGCTGGCGCTTCGAGGTGATGGACATCGCCGACACGCCGCTCGGCGGCTACAAGGAGGCCTCGGCCGAGATCAGCGGCCGCGGCGTCTTTGCCCGGCTGAAGTTCGAGAGCGGCGCCCACCGCGTCCAGCGAGTGCCGGAGACCGAGACCCAGGGCCGCATCCACACCTCCGCCGCCACCGTCGCGGTGCTGCCGGAGGCGGAGGAGGTCGACATCCAGATCGACGACAAGGACCTGCGGGTCGACGTGTTCCGGGCCCAGGGCGCCGGCGGCCAGCACGTCAACAAGACCGAAAGCGCGGTCCGCATCACCCATCTGCCGACCGGCATCGTGGTGGTGATGCAGGACGAGAAGTCGCAGCACAAGAACCGCGCCAAGGCGATGAAGATCCTGCGCGCCCGGCTGTACGAGGCCGAGCGGGCGGCCAAGGACGCGGTGCGCGCCGCCGACCGCAAGAGCCAGGTCGGCAGCGGCGACCGGTCGGAGCGGATCCGCACCTACAACTTCCCGCAGGGTCGGGTGACCGACCACCGCATCAACCTGACGCTCTACAAGATCGAGCGGGTGCTGGCGGGCGAGGCGCTGGACGAGCTGGTCGAGGCGCTGATCGCCGAGGACGAGGCCGCCCGCCTCGCCACCCTCGCCGACCAGCCGTGAGCATGGCGAAGGTCGCGGAGGCCCTGCGCGACGGCACCGCGCGGCTGGCCGCTTCCGGCATCGACAGCGCCCTGTCCGACGCCCGCATCCTGCTGATGGCGGCGCTGGGCATCGACCGCACCGGCCTGCTGTCCCGCGCCGCCGAGCCGCTGCCGCCGGAGGCCGCCGCTCGCTATGCGGCCCACCTGGACCGCCGGGCGGCGCGCGAGCCGGTGTCGCGCATCCTCGGGCATCGCGAGTTCTGGAGCCTCGATTTCGCGCTCGGCCCGGCGACGCTGGACCCGCGGCCGGACAGCGAGACCCTGGTCGAGGCGGCGCTGGCCGCCGCCCCGGACCGGCCGCTGCTCGTGCTCGACCTCGGCACCGGCACCGGCTGCCTGCTGCTCGCCGTGCTGCACGACCGTCCCGCCGCCTTCGGCATCGGCGTCGACCGCAGCGAGGCGGCGGCCCGGGTGGCGCGGGACAATGCGCGGGCCCTGGGCCTGGCCGGCCGCGCCACCTTCCTGGTCGGCGACTGGGCGACGGCCCTGGCCGGCCGCTTCGACCTCGTCCTGTCCAACCCGCCCTATATCCCCGATTCCGACATCGCGGCGCTGGAGCCCGAGGTGCGAGAGCACGATCCGCGCCTGGCCCTGTCCGGCGGGGTCGACGGGCTCGACGCCTACCGCGCCCTGGCGGCGGCGTTGCCGGATCTGCTGGCGCCCGGCGGCACGGCGGTGGTCGAGCTCGGCATCGGCCAGGCGGCCGACGTGGCGGCGCTGTTCCGCGGCGCGGGGCTTGACATCGCCGGCACGCCGCACGATCTCGCAAGCATACCGCGTTGCCTGGTTGCAACGTTGGGGACGAAAAAAGCATTTGGCCCGACGCCGGATTGCCGTTAGGGTCCCCTTATTCCGTCATTTCCGGGCTTGACCGCTTGAGGCGGCCGCCATTCCGGCGCTGGAAGCGACGATGACGCTGGGCCCGGCCGCATCAGGCGGCGGCGAGGGACGGCAGCGCGGCAAACAGCGATCTGCAGAAGCAAGGCTGATGAGACCAGGACCGAATTCGCGGCGTGCGCGCGGCAGGAACGGCGGTGGTGGGGGCGGCGGCGGTGGTGGTGGCGGTGGCCAGCAGCGCCGGCCGAACGCACTGCCCAACCGCAACCAGACCATCGACAGCAACGGACCGGACATCCGCATCCGCGGCAATGTCTTCCAGGTCTATGACAAGTACATGGGGCTGGCGCGCGACGCCCAGGCGTCGGGCGACCGCGTCATGGCGGAGAACTACCAGCAGCATGCGGAACACTATGTCCGCATCATCAACGCCATGAACGAGGCCTACGGTGCGCCGCAGCACCAGCCGAGCCAGGACAGCGGCCGCGACCAGCCGGGCGTCGATGCCGACTACGATCCGCTGACCAGCCCGCCGCAGCAGCAGCGCCGCGAGTTCGAGCCGCGCAACGACGGTGGCGATCGGCAGCAGCGGCGGGACTACGAGCCGCGCAACGATGGCGGCGACCGTCAGCAGGGCCGTGATTTCGAACCGCGCAACGACGGCGACCGCCCGCAGCGCCGGGAGTTCGAGGGGCGCGGTGACGACCGCCAGAACCGCGACCAGGGCTTCCGGAACCGGGAGCAGGGGTTCCGCGAGAACCGTCCGCCGCGCGATCGCGACCAGGGCTTCCGCGACCAGAATCGCGATCAGGGGCAGGGCCGCGATGAAGGGCAGCGCGACCGCTTCCGCGGCCCGCGCGACGGCCGTCCGGACTATCGCGGCGACCGGCCGCAGCCGCCGGATCTGAACGCGCCGCAGCCGCATATCCCGAGCCCGCTCGATCCGGCGCCGATCGAGAACCCGGCTTCGGCCAGCTTCGGCGCCGACCCGCGGGACCAGGAGGACAGCGGCCTCGACACCGAGCTCGCTCTGCCGGCCTCGATCGTCGCCCGGCCCCGCCGTGGCCGTCCGCCGCGAACACCGGCTCCGGCCGAAGCCGCGCTGCCGGACCAGCAGCCGGCTCCCGTCGCGCCGGCGCCCGCGCCGGTCCAGCCGCCGCAGCCCGAGGCCTCGGCGCAGCCGGGCCTGCCCGGCGTCGCGGCGGAGGAGGCCCCGGCCGCCCCGCCGAAGCGCCGGCCCGGCCGGCCGCGCAAGGTGAAGGTGGAGGACACCTCCGCCGAGCCGTCCAGCGGCGAGTAGATGTCCGATCCGAACCGAAAGCCCGGCGCTCCGCCGGGCTTTCGTAGTTTCGGGGAACCGCGCCGTCGGACCTCCTGTTGCTCAGGTATCTCCATGAGATCCTCAAGGAGGACCGATCATGCGCAAGACCTTGATGGCTGCCGCTTCCGCCGTCGCCCTGCTGGCCCTGCCGGCACTGGCGCAGACGACGACGCAGCCCCCCGCCGACACGACTGCTCCGGCCACCACCACGCCCGCCCCGTCGGCGGCCGCCCCCGCCAGCACGGTTCCGGAAGGTCAGCAGCAGCTTCCGGACACGCATATTCTCGGCTCCGACCTGATCGGCGCCAGCGTCACCAACGCCAATGGCGATTCGATCGGCAAGACCTCGGATGTGCTGGTCTCGAAGGACAGCAAGGCCGTGGATGCCGTGGTCATCGATGTCGGGGGCTTCCTCGGCATCGGCTCGAAATCCGTGGCCATCCCGCTCGACAAGCTGACCATCGGCGCCCGGCCCGATGAGGGCGTGAAAACGGCCATGACCAAGGAGCAGCTGGAAGCGCTGCCCGCCTTCGAGGGCCGCAAGGCCGAGGAGCCCGCGGCCCCGGCCACCGGCACCATGGGCGGCGGCACCACCGGCTCCACCGGCAGCGGTTCGGGCAACTAGCGCCCGGCTCTTTCGTCGCCGGCAGGGGCGGCGAAAGAGCCACCCCGTCGGTCCGGGAGAGATCCCGACCGGCGGGGTGGTCTCGTTTTTCTGGCTCGTCGGACGTCAAGCGTCTCGCGTTGCCTCTCCCGCCTGGCGGGAGAGGCAATATGCTCATTTCCTTAGCGCGATATGTCGGCCTTCACCGTACCCGGAACAGCGGCACCAACGGCTCGCAGCGCAGCTCCGCCCGCACCCGCTGCTGGCCGATCGCGGCCGAGAGCAGGGCGAAGACCTCGTCATAGATGGTCAGCACGCGGTCGACATCGGCCCGGCTGTGGGCATAGCTCATGTTGTGGCTGCCGAGCGAGAGCAGGCCGCGGGCGAAGATCTCCTGCAGCCACAGCGTCTTGATCTCGAAGGCGCTGGCGTCCGGCTGGTCCCTGATCGCCAGGAAGGTCCAGGACGGGTGGCCGGACAGCGACAGCACCTCGCCCAGCCTGTGCCGCTCGATCAGCGCCGCGGTGCCGTCGCGCAGGCTCGTGCCCAGCTCGGCCATGTGCCGGGTCACCGGCTCGCGCACCACCTTGTCCAGCGTCGCCCGAGCGGCCGCCAGCGACAGCGTCTCGCCGCCCATGGTGAAGGAGAAGAAGATCTCCTCCATCTCCATCATCAGGTCGCGCCGGCCGCACACCGCCGACAGCGGATATCCGTTGGCGATGCCCTTGCCCAGCGTGGTCAGGTCGGGGATGACGCCGAACAGCTCCTGCGCCCCGCCATTGGCGACGCGGAAGCCGGTGATGGTCTCGTCGAACACCAGCACCGCGCCATGCCTGGTCGCCCGCTCGCGCACCCCCTCCAGATAGCCCGCGGCCGGGAAGGCGACGTTCATCGGCTCCATCACGATCGCGGCCACGGCATGCTCGTCCAGCAGCCGGTCCAGCGCCGCCAGGTCGTTGTAGGGGAAGGTGTGGGTCAGGGCGCGGGTCGATTCCGGCACGCCGCGGTTGCGCGCGGTGGCGCCGATATACCAGTCCTGCCAGCCGTGATAGCCGCAGACCAGCACATGGTCGCGGCCGGTGTAAGCGCGGGCGACGCGGACCGCGCCGGCGGTGGCGTCGGACCCGTTCTTGCCGAAGCGCACCATCTCCGCCGACGGCACGATCGCCACCAGCCGCTCCGCCACCTCGGCCTCCAGCGGGCTCGACAGGCTGAAGATGGTGCCGTGGTCGACCTGCGCCTTGACCGCGGCGGTGACGTCCGGGTCGTTGTAGCCCAGCGTCACCGACGCCAGGCCGTTGATGAAGTCGATGTATTCGTTGCCGTCGACGTCCCACAGCTTGCTGCCCTGGCCGCGGGCAGCGAAATAGGGAGACACGCCGAGCGGATACTGCGTGATGCTCTTGCTGAAGGTCTGGGCGCCCAGCGGGATGGTCTGCCGGGCCCGGTCGAGCATCGCCTCGGATGCCGCGTAGCGTTCTGCCACTGTGGTCCTCACGGTTTGGCGGCGTCCTGGGCGAGCGAGCGCTCCAGGCCCTCGTTCCGCCGGTGGGCGCGGTTGAGCGCGGCGATCTCCGGATGTGCCGCCAGGAAAGCCAGGATATCCTCGGTGCCGAAGGCCGGGTTGGCCGGATACAGCGCGGCGTAGACCGCCCGCACCATCGCCAGGTCCTCCGGCGTGTCGACGGTCCAGCGCTGGTCGGACAGGTCGGTGTCGCCGACCAGGCTGCCCAGGCGGAACCGCTCCGGCCGGGTGTAGATGAAGCGGGTGACGTGCTCGCGCTCGGACGGCAGGGTCGCTTCGCGCCACGCCGCCTCCAGCACCTCGGCGCGCATCACCTCGGCGTCCAGCCCGTCGGGCCAGCGCGGCGTCAGCGTGTTGCAGGAATGGTCGTAGCCGCCGGCGACATGCATCTCGACCAGCCGGTCGATCAGCTCCGGGTCGATCAGCGGGCAGTCGCCGGTCAGGCGCACGATCTGGTCCGCCCCCCGGCCGGCCATGGCGGCGTGGAAGCGGTCCAGCACGTCGTCCAGGCTGCCGCGGAAGCACTCGACGCCGATCCGGGCGGCGAGCTCGACCAGCGCGTCGTCGGCGGCGTCGGTGCTGGTCGCCAGCACCAGCCGGTCGATCGTCCGGCAGCGCCGCAGCCGCTCGATCTGCCGCGCCAGCATCGGTTCGCCGAGCAGGTCGGCCATCACCTTGCCGGGCAGCCGCGACGAGGACATCCGCGCCTGCAGGATCGCCAGCACCGTCATGTCCGCTCCCAATAGGTCTCGTCGTCCAGGATGAAGCGCCCCTCCGGCCGGGTCCAGCCGGCGCGCGCGAAGGGCTCGGCTTCTGCCGCGGTCAGCCGGCGCAGCCCGAGCTGCTCGAAGGCCAGGCGGGCCGTCAGCGCCACCGCCTCGTCCTGCCAGGCGGCGGGCATGCTCTCCGCGCCCTGCAGGGTGAGGACGGCCTCGCCCGCGGCCCGGTCGACCGGGCCGATCCGGACGGTGCCAAGGGTGTCGCCGCTCTCCTTGGCCTGCACTGCCAGGACCGTGACGTCGCCAGAGGCCATCGGCCGCAGCGCCACGGCACTCCCGGTCAGGATCGCGGCCGGGCGGCCCCCGATGGGCCACAGCGCCGGGTTCAGCACCAGGTCGTCGATCGACTGCACAGGCTTCACCGGTGGCGGGGCCGCGGCCGCGGCGCGCAGGATGCCGGCCAGTTCTTCCGGCCGGGTCACGCCGACCAGGGCGGTGCCGATCTCCGGCCGCCCGATCACCGCGCCCAGCGCCGCGGCCAGCGGCTCGGCGCCTGAAGCGGCGACGGCGTCGCGCCAGCGCCGGACCAGGGCCGCCGCCTGCGGCGAGACGCCGGCGGTACGGCCGGGCGGGGCCAGCAGCAGCCCCTGCAGGAAGACCGAACGGGCGTGCAGCTCGATCCCGCGCCGCGCCAGCGCCGCCAGACGCGACGGGTCGATGCGCCCGTCGACCGCATTCCAGGGCAGCTGAACGATATCGAGCGGATAGCGGTTCAGCACGGCATCGAGCTGCCCGGCGCTGTAGATCGAGGCGCCGATGCGCTCGACCTCGCCGGCCCGCTTCAGATCTTCCATCGCCGCCCACAGCGCGGGGCCGCCGGGCCGCAGCAGGTCGTTGGCGTTGTGGGTCAAGAGGCTGGCCAGCCGGTCGCGGCGCAGCTTCGCCCGCGACCGGGCGAAGGCGTCCAGCACGGCGCGCCGGATGTCACCGTCGTCGCGCAGCCCGCCCAGGTGCTGCGTCTTGGTGACGATGCGGAAGCAGTGCGAGGCCGGCAGCACCTCGCCCAGCACCTGCTCGGCGGTGCCGTAGGCCGGGGCGGTGTCGAGGACACCGATGCCGGCAGCTTCTGCTGCCTCCAGGATCGCCGCCACATCCTCGGGCGGGCAGACGCCGCGGTCGTTGGCGATGCCGTAGTCGAGCCCGAACTGGGCGGTGCCGAGGCCGAGCGCCGCGGCGCCGCGCCAAGGCGGGGAGGCGTGCGGCGCGGCCGTCAAGATCCGGCCAGGCGGCGTCTCGGCGAGGCCCCGGCACCGTCCCCTTCGAGGACGCCGCGCTCGAACGCTTCGATCTCGGTCTTGTACAGCGGCAGTTCGCGGTCCAGGAATTCGGCGAGGCGGCTGGCGAAGCCGTGCTTCGGCAGCGCCTTGACCAGGCGCAGCATGGCGTCGTTGCCGGGCCAGAACTGGCCGCCGCGCCGGGCCTTCAGCGCCTGGTAATCCTCGACTAGGCAGCCGATCATCACCGCGTTGTCGACGGTCTCGCGCCCCTTCACGAAGCCCCGCCGCATCATCCCGTCGGTGAAATAGCCCAGCAGCTCCAGCCACTGGTTCCAGCGCGCCAGGCCGGGATGGGCCTGGCCGGCCCAGATCCGGTCCAGCCCCATGCGCTGGAAGGCGTGCTCGGTCACCCGCGCCATGGCCTCCAGCTGCATCAGCTGGCGTCCCGGCGGCGGCTTGCCGACCACCAGCGAGATCTGGGCCGAGCGGGCGACCCAGTCGATCGCCGACAGCGAGATGATGCCGTAGAGCGGCCCGCCGCCCTTGCCGCAGATCAGCACGGCGAAGCGGTCGCGCTTGCGGATCGATTCGAGGAAGCTGCGCTGGTCCTCGACATGGTTCGGGTAGATGCCCTGGGCCAGCCAGCGCGTCGTCCGGGCGTCGTTGAACCAGTCGGCCCAGCCATTGGTGATCGCCTGCTCGGACGGGACGCAGAGATCGACGGTCTCGCCCTCGATGAAGGGGGAATAGCGCGGCGTCTCATCCGGCATCCGGCCGAATCCTCCTGCTGCTCCGCGGTCGCGCGCGCGGGCCGTCCCGGCGCCTGCCGGAAATCCCTTCGCCCTGGCGCAGCACAGTCTGCAAATCGGCGATCCGCAATCGGTGGTCGAAACTTGGCTAACAGCAGCGAACAACGGGCCGGTCCTGTCAAGGAGAACCGGCAG
>NZ_JASATH010000123.1:0-23966 GCF_038440215.1 Inquilinus sp. OTU3971
GCGGGCCATTCGGAAGGAGCCATCTCGCCACAGCCGCCTGTGCGTGGTCACTGTCATGAAGATAGCCTATCCGACGCGACAGGGATTTTAGCATCCTTGCTGGCAAAGATGCGCAGAAGCCGTCAAAGGCACTGACAGGAATCCGTTCGAGCGCCCTGGCCGCCAGCGGATTGGCGATCGCGTGCGGCAGGATCGCACGCCAACGACCGCGGGACTGAACGACGCCCCGGCGGTGGAGTTCTGCAATCGATGCATAGAGGATCGGGATTGTACGATCGGCAAAACCGGCCAGCCGGGTCAGTTCGCTTTCTACGGAATCGTCCACGCCATCGAACGAATAGAGAAGCGACAGCGTCTCGGCATCGCGCAATAGCTGTTGGTCGGGTTGGTTGCGTTGATGAAAGATCCGCTCGAACAGTTCTCGGCTCCTGAGCTGTCCCAGCGTTTCTCCCCGTCGCACGGTCTCGGCCAATGCACGGGCAACCCGAAAATTACCATCGCTAAATTCGGCAATACGCCGGCGATCGTTCTGCGAGACATGTTCGAAATCCCGCTTGAGCCACTCTTCGACCAGATCAGATGACGCACTCTCGAGGCGGAACACCTCGGTGCGTTCGGGCTCGTCGTCGCGAACATCGTATTCGATCGTGATGAGAGTGACCTTACTGCGGTCGCTCGAACAGATGATGGCTAACTCTGTATGAGTGGTCGGATTGCAGTTGTCGACGATAAGGATTGCACGCTGACCTGCCTGTACGAGGCGTCGAGCCATCTCCCGTGCCGTGGGGGTTATCTCATCCGAATAGTCAGTATAAACCGACAAAGACGGGTCGAGCGGGGCGCCTCCGATGCCGGTCTCGAACAATGCTTGGACGAGGCGAGTTTTGCCGAGGCCGGAGAGGCCGATAAGCCTGATACATTGCCTCGGCTCGCGCAGCGACGCTCGTATGCGCTCAATTCCTTCAATCAGGCTCAGCTTTTCGCGCTGCCTCGATCTTTCGTCGATCAGGCACGTCTTCCCATCGAAAAGATAATCACCACCTCCGACTGTCGAGGTCCCAGACCAATCGCCTATGGGTAGCCACCCAGAGATGTCGCCGCCGATCTTTCCTCGCACCCATGCGGCTACACCCGGATAGTGATTGACCCAGTTCGCCAACCGATTGCGATCATAAAAATCCGTCAGCAATGCGTTTGCCTTTGGATGCCCAGCGAGCGCATCTCGCATTACCTTCTTACGGTCTTGCAAGGGCTTGTCGGCAACCGATCCTTGGGCGCTGACGATAATGTAGGCGCCACCGGCATCGGCAAGTGCACCGATGACATCCCGCAGCGTGCCTTCCGGCCGCATCTCCTTAGTGATGCTTGAACCAGGCATATCGGGCTTCTTTACCTGGAAGCCTGTTTGGGCACGGGGAACGAAATCGGGCGCGGTCAGCGGCACCCCTGATTCCACCCGAACATCAAGGCCACCATCAGCGGCATCCTGATTTCCGCCTGCTGTGACCGCCGAGAGCGGCGCGTCCCGCGCCGCTAGCTCAGCGAGTGCCAATCGTGCCACCAATGTGCGAAGGTCTGCGTCATTGAGCTTTGCGATGTCATCGCCGGTAATGTCGAACATTTATGTCATCTTAAAAAAGGTCATCGATGTCCCGCTTTGGCCAAGGCGGAAAAGACAATTCTTATAGAAGCACGGCGCAAAGTCACCAGAGGTCGTGAAAAGTTTATTTCAAACCGAGCGGCGTCAGTTTCACCCCGGCGCCCCAATATAAGCCGTCGTGCCCGGCCGCAGCTTGTCGTGCACGAACTGGATGAAGGCGCGCAGCTTGGGCAGGGCCTGGGCCCGGCTGGGATAGTACAGGAACAGACCGGGGGTGCCGGGGCAGAACTCCTCCAGCACCGGCTCCAGCACCCCGGCGGCGACCTGCTCCTGCACCGCCGGCGCGGCGGTATAGGCGAGGCCGATGCCCAGCTCGGCCGCCATCAGGTTCAGCCCGCCGCTGTTGACGATCACCGGACCGGCCACCGCCATGTCGAAGGCGCGGTTGCCGTCGACGAACTCCCAGCGATAGATCGGCCCCTGCGGCGTGTGGCGGGTGCCGATGCAGGCGTGGCGGTGCAGGTCCTCCGGCCGCTGCGGCCGTCCGTGCCGGGAGAAATAGGCGGGCGCGCCGACCACCGCGAACTTGAAGGGCGGGGTCAGCCGCACCGCCACCATGTCGGCCTCCAGGAGCTCGCCCAGGCGGATGCCGGCGTCGAAGCCCTCGGCAACGATATTGGCCAGGCTGTCATCGGCGAAGATCTCGATCTGCAGTGCCGGATGGGCGGTCTGGAATTCCATCAGGATCGGCTCGGCCAGGAAGTGCACCAGCGCCCGCGGCATGTTCAGCCGCAACAGGCCGGTCACCTCCTCGCCCAGGCTCTGGGCCGCGTCGAAGGCGGCCAGGATCTCCGCCAGCGCCGGCCGGGCGCGCTCGACGAAGCGCTGCCCGGCCTCGGTCAGCCCGACCTTGCGGGTGGTGCGGGTCAGCAGCGCCACGCCCAGCCGCGCCTCCAGGCCGCGGATGGTCTGGCTGATCGCCGAGGGCGAGACCCCCAGCTCCGCCGCCGCGGCGCGGAAGCTGCGGCGCTCGGCGACGCGCAGCACGGCGATCACGCCGTCCAGCTGGCTGCGCTCTATTGTGAAGGGTTTCTTCATGGCCACTGCAGATTATTCCGGATAGCGAGACAAAGCGAGGCGCCATAGCCTTCATCGCGCTGAGGGAGGGACCGGCATGAGCATCGCCCTGACCCTGAACGGACGGCCCTTCGCCTTCGACGGCGACCCGGAGACGCCGCTCTTGTGGGTGATCCGCGAGGCGGCCGGGCTGAACGGTACGAAATACGGCTGCGGCGTCGCCGCCTGCGGCGCCTGCACCGTGCATCTCAATGGCGCGGCGGTCAGGTCCTGCAGCGTGCCGGTCGGCTCGGCGGCCGGCGCCGCGGTCACCACCATCGAGGGGCTGGCGGAGACGGTGCAGCCCTCGCCGGCCGACGGGCTGCATCCGGTGCAGCGGGCCTGGGTCGAGATCCAGGTGCCGCAATGCGGCTACTGCCAGCCCGGCATGATCATGGCGGCGGCCGCCCTGCTGCGTGCCAGCCCGTCGGCGACCGATGCCGAGATCGACGCCACCATCACCAATCTCTGCCGCTGCGGCACCTATCCCCGGGTGCGCCGGGCCATCCGCGCCCTGGCGGCGCAGGCGTGACGGCGATGAAACGGCGCTGGTTCCTCACCGCCACCGTCGCCGGGGCCGGCGGGCTGGCGCTCGGCTGGCGGGCCTGGGACCGCGGCTTCGACGCCCGCGCCCGGCAGCTGGCGGAACAGGATGGCGGCACGCTGCTGGCCGGCTGGCTCAAGATCGGCGCCGACGACACGATCACGGTCTATGTCCCGCACACCGAGATGGGGCAGGGGGTGCACACCGCCCTGGCCATGATGGCGGCGGAGGAGTTGGACGCGGACTGGGCGCAGGTGCGCGCGGCTCAGGCGCCGGCCGACCGCGCCTTCGCCAACCGCTTCCTGGCCGAAGGCTGGACCCTGCAGGACTGGTCGGTGCCCGGCGTGCTGGACGGCGCGGTCGACGCCGCCTTCGCCGCCGCGGCCCGGTTCATCGACCTGCAGCAGACCGGCGGCTCCACCGCGGTGCGGATGACGGGCCAGGTCGGCATGCGCCTGGTCGGCGCCGCGGCGCGGCAGATGCTGATCCAGGCCGCTTCCCGGCGCTGGGGCGTGCCGGCCGGCGCGCTGGTCACCGCCGGCGGCCGTGTGATCCGGTCCGGCAACGGGCAATCGGCGCGCTACGGCGAGCTGGCGGCCGAGGCGGCGGAGCTCTCGGTGCCGGCCAGCCCGCCGCTGAAGCCGCGGCAGCGTTGGCGCATCATCGGCACGCCGGTGCCGCGGCTCGACACCCCCGCCAAGGTCACCGGAGCCTTCCGCTACGGCATCGACCTGGCCCTGCCGGGGATGCGCGTGGCGACCGTGACCGCGGCGCCGGTGCCGGGCGGACGGCTGCTGTCGGTCGATCCGGCTCCGGCCCTGGCGGTGGCCGGGGTGGAGCAGGTGGTGCGGCTGGACGATGCCGTCGCCGTGATCGCCCGCGGCACATGGTCAGCGAAGAAGGGGCTGGCGGCGCTGGCGCCGCGCTTCTCCGACGCCGGTCATGGCGGGGTATCCTGCGCCACGATAGACGCGGGGCAGGACCGGGCGCTGGCCGAACAGGAGGCTGAGGAGCGAGTAGAGATCGGCGACGCCGCAGCGGTGTTGGCACGGACCCCGGCCGACCGCATCGTCGAGGCGACCTATCGGGTGCCGCATCTGCACCACGCGGCGATGGAGCCGATCACCGTCACGGCGCAGCTCGCCGACGGCAGGCTGACGGTCTGGGCGGGCGACCACAATCCGCTGGTCGCCCGGCGCCAGCTGGTCGTGCTGTCCGGGCTGGCGGCGGAGGACGTGACGCTGGTGCCGCTGCCGATGGGCGGCTCCTTCGGCCGGCGCGGCGGACGCGACGACGGTCCGCCGGCCTATTTCGTCCAGGCCGTGGCGCTGGCGAAGGCGGCGGCGCCGCATCCGGTGAAGCTGGTGTGGAGCCGGGAGGAGGAGTTCGCCCAGGGCACCTTCCGGCCGCGCCTGGCCACCCGGATCCGCGCCGTCCTGGCGCCGGACGGGACGCCGCTGGCCTGGTCCCAGCTCTATGTCGACGGCATGCCGGCACCGGTCGAGGCCTTCCGCATCCCCTATGCCGTCCCGCACCAGTCGATCCGCGCGGTGGCGGTGCCGGACCCGGTGCGGCGCGGCTCCTGGCGCGGCGTCAACCACACCCAGCACGCCTTCTGGAGCGAGAGCTTCATCGACGAGCTCGCCTATGCCGCCGGCCGCGACCCCTTCGCCTATCGCCGCGACCTGCTGCCGCCGGGATCGCGCCACCGCCGGGTGCTGGAGGCGGCGGCTGGGGCGGCCGGCTGGGGCTCGCCCCTCCGGCCGGGCACGGGCCGCGGCATCGCGGTGGCCGAGGCCTATGGCACGGTGGTCGCCCATGTGGTCGAGGCCACGATCGGCCCCGGCGGCAAGCCGGCGGTGCATCGGGTGATCGCGGCGGTCGATTGCGGCGACGTCTGCAATCCCGATACGGCGCGGCAGCAGGTGGAGGGGGCGGTGGTGATGGGGCTGAGCGCCGCGATCGCGGAGCAAATCACGGTTCAAGCCGGCGCCGTGGTCGAGCGCAACTTTCCGGACTATCCGCTGCTCGGCCTCGCCGCCACGCCGGATATCGAGGTGCGGTTCCTGCGCAGCGACGGACCCTGGGGTGGACTCGGCGAGCCGGGGCTACCGCCGGTGGCGCCGGCGCTGGCCAACGCCCTGTTCGCCGCGACGCAACGCCGCTGCCGCACCCTGCCGCTGAGCCTCATATAAGCGGAGCGCGCCGCTATCGCGTTCCCCTGACCTTCTCATTGCCATTATGATAACAGGGGAGTCGGCCTTGGACCCGCTGGGAGACCTCATGCCCTGGATCGCCGCCTGCAGCGTCGCCGGACTGTTCGGCCTCATGCTGGTCGAGCGCCTGCTGCCGATCCTGCCCTCCTACGGCCTGCTGGTCGCGGTCGGCGTGGCGGTCGGCGAGGGCTACTGGTCGCTGCCGCTGGCCCTGGCGATGACGGTGATCGGCGGCATCGCCGGCTGCGCCCTGTTCTACGGGCTGGGCTGGGGCCTGGGCGAGGCACGGGCCGGGGCGCTGCTGCGCCGCACCGCCGGCTTCTTCGGCATGGGGCCGGCGCGGGTCGACCGCTGCATCGCCTGGCTGCGCGACCGCGGGGCGGTCTTCGCGCTGGTGGCGCAGCTGGTCCCGACCGTGCGGCTGGTGGTGCCCGGAGTCGCCGGGCTGCTGCGGGCCCGCCCCTTGATGTTCTTCACTGCGACCGCCCTCGGGATCGGGCTGTGGAACGGGCTGTTCATCGGCACCGGCTATGCCGCCGCGTCGCTGATCGAACCGAACCCGAACGCATCCTCGCTCGCGCTGACGGTGCTGGTCGCGTTGCTGTCTCTGGAGCTGATGGGCACGATGATGTGGCGTAGCTTCTCCCGCCGGCGGCAGGCTGTCGCCGTCTCCTCCGACGGCGCGCCGCCGGTCCTGATGTCGGGAGCCGCGATGTCGCCGCGGCCTGCGACCGGTCCCTCGCGCCGCCAGGACGCGGCCGACGACTTCGCCTTCTTCCGCGCCTGGCTGAAGGCGCCACTGCGGGTGGCCGCGGTGGTGCCCTCGGGGCGGGCTTTGGCGGCGGCGATGACCGCCGAGATCGGGCCGGAGACGGGGCCGGTGATCGAGCTCGGGCCCGGCACCGGCGCCTTCACCCGGGCGCTGCTCGGTCGCGGCGTGCCGGAATCGCGGCTGGCGCTGGTCGAGGCCGGGCCGGATTTCGCGGCGCTGCTGCGCGAACGCTACCCGGCGGCGCAGGTGCTGTGCATGGACGCCGCCCGGCTGGGCACTGCCGATCCCTTCGACAGCGAGAAGGCCGGCGCCGTGGTCAGCGGCCTGCCGGTGCTGTCGATGCCGGCCAAGACGGTGATCGGCATCCTCGACGGCGCCTTCCGCCATCTGCGGCCGGATGGCGCGTTCTACCAGTTCACCTACGGGCCGCGCTGCCCGATCCCGCGCGCCATCCTCGACCGGCTCGGGCTCAAGGCGGTGAAGATCGGCCGGGCGGTGGCGAATGTCCCGCCGGCCTCGGTGTACCGCATCACCCGCCGCTGGCAGCGCCCGCCGGCTTAGGAGCGGCCGCCACCATCGCATCCCACGCCGCCATGGCGTGGTCGATGATGGCATGCATCTCGCGGCGGCCGGTGCCGTCGCGGGCCTTGATCGACAGGCCGGCCAACACGGTCGAATAGAACCCGGCCACCGGGCCCAGATCCACGCCCTGCGGCAGCTCGCCCGCCGCCGCCCCTTGCTCCAGCCGGCGCAGGATCAGGCCGCAGGACTCCTTGTGCAAATCCAGCAGATGGGCGCGCACACCCTCATGCTCCGGCGCCGTGTTGATGGCGCCGAGGATGACGAAGCAGCCGTTGGGCAGGCTGGGGTCGGTGAAGGCGTCGGCATTGTCGCGCAGCATCGCCTCGATCGCCCCGCGCGCCGTCCGTTCGCAGTCCAGCGCCCGGCGCGTGGCCGAGCCGTCGGTGGCGCGATACAGTGCGATCGCCTCGCGGAACAGCGCCTCCTTGCTGCCGAAGGCGGCGTAGAGGCTGGGCGCCGCGATGCCCATCGCTGCGGTCAGGTCGGCCATCGACACGCCCTCATAGCCGTGCCGCCAGAACATGTCCATCGCCCGCCGCAGGGCCACGTCCCGGTCGAAACCGCGGGGTCGGCCGCGCTCCGCCATCTCCGATCCTTTCTTTAACGATCCATAAATAATTCCCTTGACCTCGGAATGCAACTGCGCCAGCTATTTGTTTATCGATCATTAAAGATATGGAGCATTCCATGGCCGACCTGTCCGGAACGGTGGCGCTGGTCACCGGCGCCAGCCGCGGCATCGGCGCCGCCATCGCCTGCCGCCTGGCGCGGCAGGGCGCCGACGTGGCCCTGACCTACAGCGCCTCGCCCGACCGGGCGGCGGAGGTGGCCCGCGACATCGAGGCGACGGGCCGGCGTGCTTTGCTGATCCAGGCCGACAGCGCCGACCCGGTCGCGGCGGCCGCGGCGGTGGACCGGGCGGCGGCAGGGCTCGGCCGGCTCGACATCCTGGTCGCCAATGCCGGCATCGCCGTGCACAAGCCCTTCGCGGAATTCACGGTCGAGGAGTTCGACCGCAGCATCGCGGTCAATGTCCGCGGCGTCTTCGTCGCCGCCCAGGCCGCCGCCCGGCACCTGCGGGAGGGCGGGCGGATCATCGTCATCGGCAGCAACCTGGCCGAGCGCGTGCCGGGGGCCGGGATCACGCTCTACACCCTGTCGAAGACGGCGCTGACCGGTCTGGTCAAGGGCGCGGCGCGGGACCTGGGACCGCAGGGGATCACCGTCAACCTGGTGCAGCCGGGGCCGACCGACACCGACATGAACCCGGCCGATGGGCCGCGCGCCGACACGCTGCGGTCGCTGATGGCGATCCCGCGCTACGGCAGCGGCGACGACATCGCCGGGCTGGTCGCCTGGGTGGCCTCGGCCGAGAGCCGCTTCGTCACCGGCGCCGCGCTGACCATCGACGGCGGCATGTCGATCTGAGCATCACGAACAGGGGAGAGACGAGATGACCGCACGCGCCGTCTCCGACGAGGCCGCCAACGGCCTCTGGGTGCTGGGCGCCGTCTGCCTGGCCGGGCTGATGATGCCGCTCAGCTTCACCGGCCCGGCCGTGGCGCTACCGGCGATCGGGCGCGAGCTCGGCGGCAGCCCGGTGGCCCTGGCCTGGGTGGTGAACGCCTTCGTGCTCAGCTTCGGCAGCTTCGTCATGGCCGCGGGCGCCCTGGCCGACCAGCTCGGCCGCAAGCGCATGTTCGCGATCGGCGTGGCCGGCTTCGCCCTGCTGTCGCTGGTGCTGGGCTTCGCCCCATCGGTGGTGGCGCTGGACCTGCTGCGCGGCGCCCAGGGCATTGCCGCCTCGATCGCCATGGCCGGCGGCGCGGCCTCGCTGGCCCAGGAGTTCGAAGGCCCGGCCCGCACCCGCGCCTTCAGCCTGCTCGGCACCAGCTTCGGCATCGGCCTGGCCTTCGGCCCGATCCTGTCCGGCGTGCTGGTGGAGACGCTGGGCTGGCGCGCCATCTTCCTGACCGGCACCGCGATCGGCGTGCTGGTGCTGCTGTTCGGCGTGCCGCGGATGCGGGAATCGCGCGACCCCGGCGCCACCGGCGTCGACTGGCCTGGCCTGTTCAGCTTCACCGCCGCCCTCGGCCTGCTGACCTTCGGCATCATGCAGGGGCCGCAGGATGGCTGGGGCAGCCCGGTGGTGCTGGGCCTGCTGCTCGGCGCCGCGGCGATGCTGGCCCTGTTCGTCGCGGTCGAGACCCGGGTGCGGCGGCCGATGCTGGACCTGTCGCTGTTCCGCTATCCGCGCTTCGTCGGGGCGCAGCTCCTGCCGGTCGCCACGGCCGTCTGCTTCGTGGTGCCGCTGGTGCTGCTGCCGGTGCGCTTCATCGGCGCGGAGGGGATGAGCGAGATCGAGGCCGGAGGGCTGATGATCGCGCTGTCGGCGCCGATGGCGGTGGTGCCGTTCCTGGCCGGAATGCTGGCCCGCCGGATCCCGGCGGCGGTGCTGTCGGCGGTCGGCCTGGCGATCGCCGCGCTCGGCCTCGGCTGGCTCGCCGCCGTCCCGGTCGGCGCCGGGGTCGTGACCCTGGCCCTGCCGATGCTGGTGATCGGCATCGGCACCGGCCTGCCCTGGGGGCTGATGGACGACCTGTCGGTCAGCGTGGTGCCGCGCGAGCGCGCCGGCATGGCCACCGGGATCTTCTCGACCATGCGGGTGGCGGGGGAAGCGGTGGCGATCGCCGCCGCCGGCGCCCTGGTGGTGGCGCTCGGCCAGTCCGGCCTGCATCGGGCCGCCGGCAACGAGGCCGGGGTGGCCGACGCGGTCAACGCCCTGGCCGGCGGCGACATGGGCCGGGCCGAGGCGCTGCTGCCCGGCCTAGGCCATGCCGCGCTGGCCCAGGCCTATGGCGTCGCCTTCCAGGCGATGTTGGCCGTGCTGGTGGCCGCCACCCTGGCGGCGGCGCTGGTCGCCTACGCCCTGCTGCGCCGGCGCGACCCGGAGGCCATGGTGCGAACGGCAAAGGCTTGCGAGACATAGGTTGGGCTCGCACTTGGGCGAACCCAACAACTCTCGCGCGGGCTAGTGTTGGGTTCGCGGTCGCGAACCCAACCTACGATAAGGGTTACGACGCGTCCGGGATCAGCTTGGCGCGCAGCGACCGGCGCGCTTCATGGTCCAGGCGCTGCAGCGCCTCGCGGATCTGCTGGGTGATGGCGCCGGCCTCGGCATCGGGATTGCGGAAATAGGCCTGCGCCTCGGCGATCATGATCGGCAGCGCGGCGGCGGCGGCCTTGGCAGCGGCGGCCGGCGATGGCGCCTTCGCCGCCATGCCGCGGATGCTGGTGGCCAACTCGGCGGCCGAATTCTTCCAGCCGGCCGGGCCGGTGTCGGACAGGTCGGTCACTGCCTCCTCGACGATCTGGTCGATCAGCACGCCCGAATCCCGCGCCCCGGACCAGGAGGCGGCAAGGCGCCCGTCGCGGTCGCGCACCTCGGTCCAGCGGAAGGTCTGGCGTTCCTCGTCGGTCAGGATGCGTTCGACCCGCGCGAACATGCCGGTCACCGGCCGGGTCCAGCCGGCCGGCAGCGCCGCCAGTTGTTCCCGCACCCTGGCATCCACGCGCGCGCCGCAACTCTTCAGCATCTGCTTTAGCCGCTGGGGGGCCCGCTGCTTGATCGCCATCTTTCTTCGCTCTCCCTCGTGTGTACGCCCCGGCGCATTGCTCCCGTCGGTCAGGGACGCCACGACCTCAGACGCTCCAATCAAATGGGCTTCACGCGCTAGAATCAAGTCACAGCCGGTCGCGGATGGCGAGTCATTCCTTGGGTCTAGGCATGGCCTCAGGAGTCCCGCCGGATTCTGCGGTCCCGCTCGCGCTCGATCTCGGAGTTCAGCTCGGCGCCGATCAGGAAGATCACCGTCGACAGCCAGATCCAGGTCAGGAAGCCGATGACGGCGCCGAGCGAGCCGTAGGTCGCGCCGTAATTGGCGAAGCGGGCGACGTACCAGGAGAACAGCATCGAGCCGCCGAGCCAGATGGTGGCGGCGATGATGCCGCCCCAGTTCAGCCAGTGCTCGCGCCGGCCGCCGGGGCCGTAGCGGTAGACCAGCGTCAGGGCGGCGATCGTTGCCAGGTACAGCGCCGGCCAGCGCAGCAGCCAGATCAGTGTGCCGGCGACCGAGCCGAGACCGACGAGGTTCAGCACGATCGGCACGGCCACCACGACCGTCAGGGCCAGCGCGGCGAAGCCGATGGCGCAGACGGTGAACAGCAGCGACACCATGTTGAGCCGCACGAAGCCGCGCCGCTCCTCCTCGTCATAGGCGACGTTCAGCGCGTCGAACATTGCCTTGACCCCGGCATTGGCGCTCCACAGCGAGATCGCGAGGCCGGCGAAGAAGGCGAGGCCCAGGCTCTTCGGCGGCTGGCTGGCGATGCGCTGCAGCTGCCCGGCGATCAGCTCCAGGCTGCCGGCCGGCAGGATGACGGCGAGGTCCTCGATGTTCCGCTGCACGGTCGAGACGTCGGCGACCAGGCCGTAGAGCGAGACGAACACGCCGATCGCCGGGAACAGCGCCAAGAGGGTGTAGTAGGCGACGCCGGCGGCCAGCGCGAACACCCGGTCCTCGCCGATCTCGCCCCAGACCCGCCACAGCACGATGCCCCCGCGGCGCGCCCTGCGCTTCCAGCGCCGCTCCGTCATCCTGGTCTCCGCCGTCATGGCGATTCTGCGCCTCCATTCCACCCACGCCGACCATAAGTGTTGGCGGCCATGACGGAAATCCGGTTGACGCCGCGATTTCGGCTGCGACCATCTGGGGCTCGCCGCGACCGTGATCGACCAGGAGACCCGCCGTGCCCCGTCTGAGCCCGTCCTCCAGCCACTACGGTGCCGTCATGGCGGTCGTCGAAGGCGACAAGATGGTCGGCATCCAGCCCTATGCCAGCGACATCGACCCGTCGCCGATCATCAACTCGCTGCCCGGCATGGTGCACGGCAACCTCCGCATCCCGCAGCCGATGGTCCGGGCTGGCTGGCTGGCCGACCGGCAGAACAGCGACGGCAGCCGCCGCGGCGCCGATGCCTTCGTGCCGGTGTCGTGGGAGACAGCGCTGGAGCTGGTGGCGGGCGAGCTGGAGCGGGTGCGGACCGAGCACGGCGCCGAATCCATCTATGGCGGCAGCTACGGCTGGGGCAGCGCCGGCCGGCTGCACAACGCCCCGACCCTGCTGCGCCGCATGCTGGGCTTCACCGGCGGCTACACCGCCTCGGTCAACAACTACAGCTTCGGCGCCGCCCTGCCGCTGATGCCGCACATCATCGGCGACTTCAACCGGGTGCTGGTCGAGACCACCGACTGGCGCAGCATCGCCGGCGACGGCCGCCTGGTCGTGGCCTTCGGCGGCATGCCGCCGTGCAACAGCCAGATCGCCTCGGGCGGCACCGGCAAGCACCAGCAGCGCGACTGGAACCGCCGCGCCCGCGAGGCCGGGGTGCAGTTCGTCTATATCGGCCCGGTGCGCGACGACATGGCGGAAGAGGCGGGGGCCGAATGGCTGGCGCCGCGGCCGAACACCGACACCGCGATCATGCTGGGCCTGGCCCACACCCTGGTGGCCGAGGGGCTGTACGACCGCGGCTTCGTCGACCGCTATACCAGCGGCTTCGACCGCTTCCTGCCCTATCTCATGGGCCAGTCGGACGGCACGCCCAAGGACGCCGACTGGGCGGCCGCGATCTGCGGCCTGTCCGCCGACGCCATCCGTGGCCTGGCCCGGCGCATGGCGTCGCAGCGCACGCTGATCAGCCTCAGCTGGTCGCTGCAGCGTTCCGATCATGGCGAGCAGCCCTACTGGATGGGCACGGTGCTGGCGGCGATGCTGGGCCAGATCGGCCTGCCCGGCGGCGGCATCGGCTATGGCTACGGCGCCGAGGCCAATGTCGGCTCGGCCAGCGACGGCCGCAGCCGCGCCCGCATCATCCCGGGCCCGAACCCGACCGGCCGCTACATCCCGGTCGCCCGCATCTCCGACCTCTTGCTGCGGCCGGGCGAGACCGACGACTACAACGGCCACAAGATCACCTATCCGGACACCCGGCTGGTCTACTGGGCCGGCGGCAACCCGTTCCACCACCACCAGGACCTCAACCGCCTGCTGCGCGCCTGGGCGAAGCCGGAGACGGTGATCGTGCAGGAGCCGTGGTGGACCCCGGTGGCCCGCCGCGCCGACATCGTGCTGCCGGCCACCACCAGCTTCGAGCGCAACGACATCGGCGGCGCCGCGCGCGACCCCTACATCCTGGCCATGCCGCAGGCGATCCCGCCGGTCGGCCAGTCGCGCAGCGACTTCGACATCCTGACCGAGCTGTCGGACCGGGCCGGCGCCCGCGAGGCCTTCACCGAGGGCCGCGACGAGATGGGCTGGGTCCAATCCTTCTACGAGACCGACCGCCGCACCGCGGCCGAGGCGGGGATCGAGCTGCCCGGCTTCCAGGAGTTCTGGGAGATCGGCCATGTCGAGCTGCCGCTGTCCGCCAGGCCGAAGATCCTGCTCGAGGCCTTCCGAGCCGACCCTGTGGCCAACAGGCTGCCGACGCCGAGCGGCCGGATCGAGATCTTCTCCGATCGCATCGCCGGCTTCGGCTATGACGACTGCCCGGGCCATCCGACCTGGTTCGAGCCGGCGGAATGGCTCGGCGCGCCGGAGACGGAGCGGTTCCCGCTGCACCTGATCTCGAACCAGCCGAAGACCCGGCTGCACAGCCAGCTCGACGCCGGCGTGACCAGCCGCAGCGAGAAGGTGGCGGACCGCGAGCCGGTCTGGATCCACCCGGCCGACGCCGCCGCCCGTGGCATCCAGGATGGCGACGTGGTGCGGCTGTTCAACGACCGCGGCGCCTGCCTGGCCGGGGCGCTGGTCACCGACCGGGTGATGCGGGGCGTGATCCAGCTTGCCACCGGTGCCTGGTACGACCCGGAGGTGCCGGGCGAGGTCGGGGCGCTATGCAAGCACGGCAACCCGAACGTCCTGACCCGCGACCAGGGCACCTCGCGGCTGGGGCAGGGCCCGAGCGCCCACACCTGCCTGGTCGAGATCGCCAAGCTCGAAGGCCCGGCCCCCCGTGTCACCGCCTTCGACCCGCCGGTGATCCTCGACCCGCGGGCCGAGGCGGCGGAGTGACCCGCTCGCAGGCGATCGCCGGGGCGGCGCGCTATTTCGACGAGGGCGGCTTCAAGGCCGATCTCGACCGACGCATCGGCATCCGCACCGAGAGCCAGGCGGCCGACCGCGCGCCGCTGCTCGACTATCTGCAGCGCGAGATCGGGCCCAGCCTGGCCCGGCTCGGCTTCGACCTGCATCTCGTCCCCAACCCGGCCGCGCCCGATGCCCCGGCGCTGATCGCCCGGCGGCAGGAGGGCGACGGCCTGCCCGGCGTGCTGTGCTACGGCCATGGCGACGTGGTGCTGGGCGCGCCGGCGCGTTGGCGGGCCGGGCTCGACCCGTGGCGGATCACGGTCGAGGGCGACCGGTGGTACGGTCGCGGCACCGCCGACAACAAGGGCCAGCATTCGATCAACATCGCCGCGGTCGAGCAGGTGCTGCAGGCCCGCGGCGGCCGGCTCGGCTTCAACATGGCCTTCCTGGTCGAGACCAGCGAGGAGATCGGCTCGCCCGGCCTGGACGAGATCTGCGCCGCGAACCGCGACCTCTTGGCCGCCGACGTGCTGATCGCCTCGGACGGGCCGCGCCTCGAAATCGGCCGGCCGATGATCGCGCTGGGCACCCGCGGCGTGATCAATTTCGACCTGCGCCTGACCCTGCGCGAGGGCAGCCACCATTCCGGCAACTGGGGCGGCCTCTTGCCCAACCCGGCCACCATCCTGGCCAATGCCGTCGCCGCGCTGGTCGATGCCCGCGGCGCCATCCGCGTGCCCGGGCTGCGGCCGCCGCCGGTTCCGGACTCGGTGCGCCGCGCCCTGGCTGATGTCGCCATCGCGCGCGACGCCGAGGGCGCGCTGCTGGCCGAGGGCTGGGGCGAGCCGGGGCTGAGCCCGGCCGAGCGGGTGTTCGGCTGGAACGCGCTGGAGGTGCTGGCCTTCACCGCCGGCACGCCCGACGCGCCGCAGAACGCGATCCCGCCCTCGGCGCGGGTGCATTGCCAGCTTCGCTTCGTCGTCGGCACCGACGTCTCGGACCTGCCCGGCACGGTCAGTGCCCATCTCGAGGCGCAGGGCTTCCACGGCATCGCGGTCAGCGAATCCGGCACGCCGATGCTGGCGACGCGGCTCGACCCCGACGACCCCTGGGCGCGCTGGGCCGCCGCATCGATCGCCGCCACCACCGGCGCGGCGCCGATGGTGCTGCCCAATGTCGGCGGGTCGCTGCCGAACGAGGTCTTCGCCGGCACGCTGGGCCTGGCCACGGTCTGGGTGCCGCACTCCTATGGCGGCTGCCGCCAGCACGGCCCCGACGAGCACCTGCTGGCCCCGCTCGCCCGCGAAGGGCTGCAGATGATGACGGGCCTGTTCTGGGATCTCGGCGAGAGCGGCGCTGCGTTGGCACGGCAGCGTCAGGCCGGATAGGCCCGGGCCACCCCTCACCCGAAATCGCTGGCGCGATTTCGACCTCTCCCCAAGGAGAGGTGAACATTCCCTCTCCTCGGGGAGAGGGAGGGGCCCGGCGCGAAGCGACGGGAGGGTGAGGGGGCAGGGCCGCGCCGTTGGCGCCGACCTTACGCCTTCGGCCCCCGCGGCAGCAGGAGGCGGTCGACCGCCTGCGCGAAGCCGTCGGCGTCGTTGCCGGCGGTGACGAAATCGGCCAGCGCCTTCACCTCGTCGATGGCGTTGCCCATGGCGATCGACAGCCCCGCGGCCTTGAACATCGGCACGTCGTTGGCGGCGTCGCCGATCACCGCCACTTCCGCCGGGTCCACCCCCGCCGCCGCGGCGATGCGGCCGACCGCGTGGCCCTTGTCGGCCTCGGGGTGGTTGATGTCGAGATAGTAGCGCTGCGACCGGCCGGCGATGGCGCTGCCGCCCAGCACGCCGCGCAGTTCCGCCTCGCAACGTGCCAGCATCTCGAAATCCTCGGACGAGCCGACAAGCTTGCCGGCCCGCCCCAGATACGGCTCGAAACTGCCGACGATGGTCGGCTCGAACCCCACCGTGTGCCGCTCCAGCGGCACATAGGGCCCGTCCGGATCCATCGTCAGCCACTGGTTGTCGGCGAACACCCAGACATCGGCGCCGAAGCGGCGCAGTGTCGCCAGCGCGGTCCGCGCCGCCGCCTCCGGCACCGTCAGCTCCGACACCACGCTCTGGTCCGGCCGGAAGATGGTGCCGCCGTTGAAGCCGCCCAGCGGCAGGGCCAGGCCCAGCTGCGCGATCAGCCCCGACAGGCCGCGCGGCGGCCGGCTGGAGACGATCGAGAAGCCGATGCCGGCCTCGCCCAGCCGGCGCACCGCCGCCACCGACGCCGGGGTCACTACCTTGTCCGGGTCGGCCAGCGTGCCGTCGACGTCGGAGATCAGCAGGGCGATGCGTCCGGCCGGGGCGCCACCCGGCGTCACTTCAGCGGCAGCCATTGGAACCCGTCGCGCGCCAGCAGTTCGTCGGCGCAGGCCGGGCCGTCGCTGCCAGCCGGGTAGATGTCCGGCGGGTCGGTCAGCCCGGCCCAGAGGGTCTGGATCGACCGCACCTCGGACCAGCCGGCCTCGATGTTGTCGGCGCGCTGGAACAGGGTCGGGTCGCCGGTCAGGCAGTCATAGATCAGCGTCTCGTACCCGGTCTGCGGCTCCGCCTTGAAGTGCTGGGCATAGCGGAAATCCATCTCGACCTGGCCCAGCCGCATCTCCCGCCCCGGCACCTTGGCGGCGAAGCGCAGCGAGATGCCCTCGTCCGGCTGGATGCGGATCACCAGCAGGTTCGGCGTCGGGGCGTTGACCGCGTCGCGGAACAGCACCGCCGGCGCCTTCTTGAACTGGATCGCGATCTCGGTCCGCCGTACCGCCAGCGACTTGCCGGTGCGCAGGTAGAACGGCACGCCCGACCAGCGCCAGTTGTCGATCGCCAGTTTCATCGCGACATAGGTCTCGGTGCGGCTGTCCGGCGCCACGTCCGGCTCCTGCCGGTAGGCCGCGCGCGGCTTGCCCAACACCGTGCCGGCGCCGTACTGGCCGCGCACCACCACCTGGGCCGCTTCCTCGGGCGTCAGGTCGCGCACCGCCTCGACCACCTTGGCCTTCTCGGTGCGCACAGCGTCGGCGTCGAAGGAGTTCGGCGCCTCCATCGCGGTCATGGCCAGCAGCTGGAACAGGTGGTTCGGCACCATGTCCCGCAGCGCCCCGGTGGCGTCGTAGAAGCGGCCGCGCCGCTCCACCCCCACCGTCTCGGCCGCGGTGATCTGCACGCATTCGATATGGTCGCGGTCCCAGATCGGCTCGAAGATGCCGTTGCCGAACCGGAAGGCCATGATGTTCTGGACCGTCTCCTTCCCGAGATAGTGGTCGATCCGGTAGATCTGCTTCTCGGTGGCGACGGCCAGCAGCTTGGCGTTGAGCTCGCGGGCGGAGGCGAGATCCGTACCGAACGGCTTCTCCACCACCAGCCGGCGGAAGCCGGTGTCGCTCTCGTCCAGCAGACCGGCGGCCGACAGTGCGGTGGCGATCGGGGCGAAGAAGCGCGGCGCCACCGCCAGGTAGAACACTGCGTTGGACGTGCCGGTCGCCCGCTGCCGCTGGTCCAGATGCGCCGCCAGGCCCTGATAGGTCGACGGGTCGGCGAAATCGCCGGTCAGGTAGTGGATGTTGGCGGCCAGCCGGCCCCAGGCGGCCTCGTCGATGGCGCCCTCGATGCCGATCGTGTGCAGCGCCTGGCCCAGCGTCTTGCGGAAGCCCTCGTCATTGGTCTCGACCCGGTCGACGCCCAGGATCTCGAAGCCGGAATCCAGCAGCCCCTCGCGCTCCAGATGGTACAAAGCGGGGGTCAGCAGGCGCCCGGTGAGATCCCCCGAGGCGCCGAAGATGACGAAGGTGCAGGGCGGCGCGGCCGGGGTGCCGGCCGGCTTCGCAGGGGACGGGGAGATCATCGCGGCCATGGCTCAGCCGCCCGCCGCCCGTTCGACATGGCCGCCGAACTTGTTGCGCATCGCCGACAGCAGCTTCTCGCCGAAAGTGTGCTCCTGGCGCGAGCGGAAGCGGACATAGAGCGCGGTCGACAGCACGTCGGCCGGCACCGCCTCCTCCAGCGCCGCCATGATGGTCCAGCGCCCCTCGCCGGAATCGGCGACCGACCCGGTGTAGTCCGACAGGCTCTCATTCTCGGCCAGGGCGATGGCGCTGAGGTCGAGCAGCCAGGATGAGACGACGCTGCCGCGGCGCCACACCTCGGCGATGTCGGCGAGGTTCAGGCTGTAGCGCTCGGTCTCCGGCAGATCGGTCGAATCCTTGTTCTTCAGGATGTCGAAGCCCTCGGCATAGGCCTGCATCAGCCCGTATTCGATGCCGTTGTGCACCATCTTGACGAAATGCCCGGCGCCGGCCGGCCCGGCATGGATATAGCCGCACTCCGCCCGCGGGTCGCGGCCCTCGCGGCCCGGCGTGCGCTCGACCGTGCCCAGGCCGGGCGCCAGCGCCGCGAAGATCGGGTCGAGATGATCGACCGCGGCCTTGGTGCCGCCGATCATCATGCAGTAGCCGCGCTCCAGCCCCCAGACGCCGCCGGAGGTGCCGACGTCGACATAGTGCAGGTCCTTCGGCTCCAGCGCCGCGGCGCGGCGGATGTCGTCCTTGTAGAAGCTGTTGCCGCCGTCGATGATGATGTCGCCGGGGCTCAAGAGGCCGGCCAGCGCCGTCACGGTGTCCTCGGTCGGCGCCCCGGCCGGCAGCATCACCCAGACCGCGCGCGGCGCCGTCAGCCCGGCCACCAGGCCGGCGAGATCCGCCGCCGGCTTCGCCCCGTCCGCGGCCAGCGCCTTGATCGCTTCGGCGCTGCGGTCGTAGACCACGCATTCATGGCCGGCGCGCATCAGTCGCCGGGCGATGTTGCCGCCCATGCGGCCGAGTCCGATCACCCCGAGCTGCATTCCGTCGATCCTCTCGTTTCCTTCCGGTGCGCTGATGGTAGCGTACCAACGCGTGATGTCGCCGATGGTGCGCCCGTGCCGCGCCGGTTTCGAGTCTGAATGACCGGGGATGCGGCGATCGGGCGCCGAGGGAGGAGTCGCAATGGATCGAGTCGAGCAGCCGCCGGGCGCCCCCGGCGGGCCGGCGCGGTGGACCTCCAGCGCCAAGTCGGGCGTCGGCACCGCCCTGTCCGGCACCAGCCGGGTCTGGTTCACCCTCAGCCACGGCATCCTGAACGAGATCTACTTCCCGCGAATCGACACCGCCTGCGTCCGCGACCTCGGGCTGATCGTGACCGGCCCCGATGGCTACTTCGCCGAGGAGAAGCGCGACGCGCGGTCGGAGACGCGGATGATCGAGGCCGGCGTGCCGGCCTTCCGGCTGGTCAACACCGCGCTGGACGGAAGCTGGCGGATCGAGAAGTCGGTGCTGGCCCATCCGGGCGGCCCGGTGCTGCTGCAGGAGGTCGTCTTTACGTTGCATGAGGGCGAGCCCGCCGACCACCGGCTGTTCGCCCTGCTGGCGCCGCACCTGGTCAATGCCGGCGCCGACAACACCGGCTGGGTCGACGACTACAAGGGCACGCCGATGCTGTTCGCCCGCGGCACCGACGGCGTCTCGCTGGCCCTGGCCGCCTCGGTGCCCTGGCGCGCCCGCTCGGTCGGCTATGTCGGCGTCTCGGACGGCTGGCAGCAGCTGTCGCAGCGGGGCGAGCTGAACCCGGCCTGGCGGCGGGCCGAGGCCGGCAACATCGCCCTGGCCGGGGAGATCGACCTGGCGGAAGCGCCCGACGGCCGCTTCCTGCTGGCACTCGGCTTCGGCGAGCGGCCGGAGGAGGCGGCGCATCACGCCTTGGCCGGGCTGCAGAACGGTTTCGCCGATGCGCGCGACCTCTATGTCGAGGGCTGGCGCCGCTGGCAGTCCGGGCTGCTGCCGCTCGACGGCACCGCCGGCTCCGCGGTCACGGCCTATCGCACCAGCACCGCGGTCCTCGCCAGCCACCAGACCATCGAGTTCCCCGGCGCCGCCATCGCCTCGCTGTCGATCCCCTGGGGCTTCCACAAGGGCGACGAGGATCTCGGCGGCTACCACCTGGTCTGGCCGCGCGACCTGGTCGAGACCGCGGGCGGCTTCCTCGCCGCCGGGGCGGTCGACGAGGCCAAGGCGATCCTCGGCTATCTGCAGGCGATCCAGGAGGCGGATGGCCACTGGTCGCAGAATGTCTGGCTCGACGGCACCCCCTATTGGAACGGGGTGCAGATGGACGAATGCGCCTTCCCGATCCTGCTGGCCGACTTGCTGCGGCGCGAGGGCGGCCTGGCCGGGGACGAGCTGGCGCGCTTCGTGCCGATGGTGCGGCGCGCCGCCGGCTTCATCCTGCGCAACGGCCCGGTCACCGGCCAGGACCGGTGGGAGGAGGATGCCGGCTATTCGCCCTTCACCCTGGCGGTGGAGATCGCGGCGCTGCTGGCCGCGGCCGACATCCTCGAGCTGTCCGGCCAGGCCGAAGAGGCGCGCTGGCTGCGCGAGACCGCCGACGCCTGGAACGACGAGGTCGAGCGCTGGACCTTCGCCGAGGGCACCGCGATTTGCGGCCGGCTCGGCCTGAAGGGCTACTATGTCCGGATCGCTCCGGTGGATACGGCCGACGCGGCCTCGCCGCTCGACGGCTTTGTGCCGGTGAAGAACCGGCCGCCGGGAGACGACGCGCGCAAGGCGGCGCTGCTGATCAGCCCCGACGCGCTGGCTCTGGTGCGTTTCGGCCTGCGCGCCCCGGACGATCCGCGCATCGTCGACACGGTCAAGGCGATCGACGCGGTGCTGAAGGCGGAACTGCCGCAGGGCCCGGTCTGGTACCGCTACAATGACGACGGCTATGGCGAGCATGCGGATGGGGCGCCCTTCGACGGCACTGGTATCGGCCGGGCCTGGCCGCTCCTGACCGGCGAACGGGCGCATTACGAGCTGGCGGCCGGCCGGATCAAGGAGGCGACGGCGCTGCTGGCGACGCTGGAGCGTTCGGCCGGGGAGGGCGGGCTGCTGCCGGAGCAGGTGTGGGATTCCGACGACGTGCCGGAGCGCGAGCTGGTCCGCGGCCGGCCCTCGGGCAGCGCCATGCCGCTGGTCTGGGCGCATTCCGAGCACATCAAGCTGCTGCGGTCGCTGCGCGACGGCCGGGTGTTCGACCTGCCACCACAGCCGGTGCAGCGCTACCAGCTCGACAAGGTCACCTCACCGGTCCGGTGCTGGCGCTTCAACCAGAAGCGGCGGGCCCTGCCGGCGGGCAAGCTCCTGCGCCTCGATTTGCCGGCGGCAGCGACGGTCCATTGGACCCTGGACGACTGGGGCACGATCCGCGACGACGCCACTGCGGAAACCCCTTTCGGTCTGCACGTCCTCGACCTGCCGACAGCTTCGGCCCTGTCCGGCACGCGGATCCGCTTCACCTTCCGGTGGCGCGACGCCGAGCGGTGGGAGGGTGCCGATTTCCTGGTGCTGGTCGACGGCGAGACCGGCGTCGCGGCCGGCCACGCGGCGGCCGGCGCGGCCGGTGGAGGTTGACGCGGCCGGACATAGCCCAACATGCTGAAAGGAACGACCAAGGAGGAATGCGTGAAGCTTGGCATCCTGGCGATCGATGTGGGGGGCACGGGGCTCAAGGCCGCCGTGATCGACGATCGCGGCCAGATGCGGTCGGACCGGCAGCGTGTGCCGACACCGCATCCCTGCCCGCCGAAGCTGTTCCTCGACACCGTCGCGGCGCTGGTCAAGCCGCTGTCCGCCTTCGACCGCATCGCCGTCGGCTTTCCCGGCGTGGTCCGCGACGGGCGGGTGATCACCGCCCCCAATCTCGGCACCGGGGACTGGGCCGGCTTCGCTCTGGCGCCGGCCCTGTCGAAGCGGCTGGGCGGCGCCCCGGTCAGGATGGTCAACGACGCCGAGATGCAGGGCCTGGCTTTGGTCGACGGAAGTGGGCTGGAGCTGGTGGTGACCCTCGGCACGGGCGTCGGCACGGCCCTGCTCCGTGACGGCGTGCCGGCGCCGCATCTGGAGCTGGCGCACCACCCGCTGTCCAAGGGCGGCAAGACCTATGACGAGTATCTCGGCAACGCTGCCTACGAGAAGATCGGCAAGAAGCGCTGGAACAGGCGGGTGAAGCGGATGCTGGAGGTGCTGGAGATCCTGCTGCACCCGGACCGGATTCACATCAGCGGCGGCAACGCCAAGCGCGTCGATCTCGAGCTGCCGAAGGGCGTCACCATCGCCTCGAACGACGCCGGCATCGAAGGCGGCGCCAGGCTGTGGCGCGAGCCGGCGGCGAAGAGCCCGCCGGCCAAGGCTGCCCCCACCAAGAGCGCTCCTGCCAAGAAGGCTCCCGCGAAGACCCCGGCCAAGGCCGCTTCTGCCGGGGCCCCGGCCAAGGCCGCTCCTGCCAAGGCCCCCGCCAAGAGCGCCCCTGCCAAGCGTCCGGCCGCCAGGAAGCCGGCGGCCCGGCGCGCCGCCAAGGCCTGATGCCGGCGCCGGCGGGAGGTCAGACCGACTTGACCTCGCCGCTATCCATGCGCAGCGCCGATCCAGTCATCCACCGCGCGCCCGGCGACACCAGGAACGCCATCAGCTCGGCGATCTCCTCGGGCTCGCCGTAGCGGGCGATGCCGGCCTCCTTCGGGAAGGCGGCCGTGGCGTGCTCCACTGTCATGCCGTGCAGCGGCGCCCAATGCTGCAGGTAGGATTGCCGGCGGCCGGTCATCACCGGGCCGGGCAGCACGCTGTTGACCTGCACGCCGTCGGCGATGCCGCGGTCGGAGAAGGCCTTGGCCAGGGCGACGATGGCGGCGTTGATGGTGCCCACCGCGGTATAGGGCGCCTTCGGGAACAGCTCTGAGTTGCCGGACATCAGCACGACCGATCCGCCAGCCTCCTTCAGGGCCGGCCAGGCGGCGACGGTCAGCCGGCGTGCGCCGTGCAGCTTCAGTGCCAGCTCGGCATCCCACTGCGCGTCGGTCAGAGTCTGATTGTGTTTCTCATCCACGAAAGGACAATGGCGTCAATCTATCTCCGGAGAAGCTGCTTTTCATCGATCCAAAAATATGCCTCACTCCCCCTGACTGCAAAGCAGGGGAGGCGTCATGGCGCGGCCGCACGGGCACGGAAAGGTGCTGACATCCAGCGATTTCGGGGCGACCACGGTCTATGCCTGCGGCCTCGACCAGCGCTTCAGTTACTGCGCCTATGTGCCGGAGGATTACGACGAGGACGGCAGCGACCGCTGGCCGCTGGCGGTGATCGTGCACGGCACCGAGCGCGGCATGCAGAGCTACCGCGACGGCTTCGCCGATTTCGCCGAGCGGCACGGGGTGATCGTGCTGGCGCCGCTGTTTCCGGTCGGCATCACCGAACCGGGCGACCTGTCCAGCTACAAGCTGCTGCGCGCCGGCGACCTGCATTACGACGCCGTGCTGCTGGCGATGATCGCCGAGACCCAGGCCCGGTACCGGGTCGAGGGCGACCGGGTGCTGATGTACGGCTTCTCCGGCGGCGGCCACTTCACCCACCGCTTCCTCTACCTGCATCCGGAGCGGCTGCTCGGCGCCTCGATCGGCGCGCCCGGAATCGTCACCCTGCTCGATTTCGAGCATGACTGGTGGGTCGGGGTACGGAACTTCGAGGCGGTGTTCGGCAAGCCGCTCGACCTCGACGCCATCCGCCGGGTGCCGGTGCACATGGTGATCGGCGGCGACGACACCGAGACCTGGGAGATCACGGTCAAGCCGGGCGACGCCTGGTGGATGCCGGGCGCCGACATCGCCGGCCGCAACCGCCAGGACCGGATGCGGTCGCTGTGCCGCAGCCTGGAGGCTCAGGGCATCACCGTGCAGCAGGACACCATCCCCGGCATCGGCCATGACGACCGCCAGCTGCTGGGCGCGGTGAAGAGCTTCTTCGGGGAGGTGCTGGCGCGGCGACAGTCGACCTGAATTTCGAGAGACAACAACGACAAACAGGGGGCAGTGATGAAGGCGATGTTCGGCGGGGGGGGGGGGGGGGGGGGGGGG
>NZ_JASATH010000124.1:0-23777 GCF_038440215.1 Inquilinus sp. OTU3971
CGTTTTTTGCCCCCCCCCCGCCGGGCCCCCCCCCCCCGCCCGCCCCCGGGGGGGCGGGGCCCCGGCCGAGATAGGCCTCCAGCAGGGCGGCCAGCGCCGCCCGCGAGGCCAGGGCGGACAGCGGCGCCGCGGCGAAGCGCGCGGCCTGGCGCAGCCGGCCGGCCTCGTCGGGATCGAACGGCCGGGTGCCGGCCCAGGCCAGCACGGCCGGCCCGGCGGTCTGCTCCTGCACTGGACCCGGCCCCAGCCCGGACAGCCAGTCGCGGCCGCCGCGGCCGGGCGGTCCGGCCGTGGCCAGCGGCATGCCGGCGAAGCCAAGCGCCTCGATCACCGCCCCGGTGCCGGCCCGCCACAGCCAGGTGCGGCGGGCGACGATCGGATGCGGCACGGCCAGGGTCAGGGCGGCGCCGGCCAGCGGCAGCCCGTCGGCCAGCAGGCGGCCGCCGAGCTCGGCCAGGAAGCGGTCGGGTCCGGGCGAGGCGCCGGCCTCGTCCAGCAGCCAGGCGAGGGGCGCGGGCAGATCCATGCCGCGATCATGCCGCCGCCGGGCGGGATCTGTCACGGGTGGTGAACCCCGGCCGCGCCGTGTTATTTTGCCGGCTGGACTCGGGACCGGCGACAGGGGAAGCCCATGGACGAGCCGACCGTCTTCCGGCGCGAGATGCGGCTTCCGGCGCCGCCCGCCACCATCTTCGCCTTGCTGACCGACCCGCAGAAGATCCTGCGCTGGATGGGAATTTCGGCGACGCTGGAGCCGCAGCCCGGCGGCCTCTACCTGCTCGACGTCAACGGCAAGGACAGGGTGCGTGGCGCCTTCCGCGAGGTGGTGCCGGTGCACCGCCTGGTCTACAGCTTCGGTTGGGAGGGCAATGCCGAGGTCCCGCCGGCGTCGAGCCAGATCGAGATCGACCTGATCGAGCAGCCCGACGGCACGCTGATGCGGATGACCCATAGCGGCCTGCCGCCCTCGGCCGTGCCGGCCCATGCCAAGGGCTGGGCGCATTACCTCGACCGGCTGGCGGCCGTGGTCGCCGAGCTCGACCCCGGCCCCGACGTGATGCCCTGCGACGCGCCGAGGGGCTGATCGCCGCGCCCGCGGCCGGGCGCAACGCCATTGGCGCAACCGTGGAGGAGACCGATGCCAGACGCTCTCGTCGTCCGCCGCGAAACCCATGTTCCGGCGCCGCCCGCCGCGGTGTTCGCGCTGCTGACCGACCCCGAGCAGATCTTGCGCTGGATGGGCACCGAGGCGCAGCTCGACCCGCAGCCCGGCGGGCTGTACCTGGTCAACGTCACCGGCGCCCGCTTCGCCCGCGGCGCCTTCCGCGAGGTGGTGCCGGTGCATCGCCTGTCCTACAGCTTCGGCTGGGACGGCAGCGAGGTGGTGCCGCCGGGATCGAGCCTGGTCGAGATCGACCTGGTCGAGCAGCCGGACGGCACGCTGCTGAAGATGACCCACACCGGCCTGCCCAATGCCGAGCAATGCGCCGGCCACGCCGAGGGCTGGGCCCACTACCTCGACCGCCTGGCCGAGCTCGCCGGCGGGCGCGACCCGGGCCCGGATCCCTGGCTCGGCCGGACCGGCTGATTTCGGTTGTCGGAGTCCGGCGTCCCCGTTCGTCCTTCGGAGAGACCTGTTCCGGAGGTGAGCCATGGACGAGTTGCCGGTCATCAAGTCGCGTCGCAAGGGCCGAAGCCAGACGCAGAGCATGCTGATCCCGAGCGAGGGCATGGTCGCCGACGCGCTGCGCGCGGCGCCGCCCGGCCGGCTGTCGGATGTCGCGGCGCTGCGGCGGGCGCTGGCGGTGCAATACGGGGCCGATGCCTGCTGCCCGGTCACGACGCAGCGCCACCTGGTGCAGATCAGCCAGGACGGCAGCGCGCCCTTCTGGCGCGTCGTCGACCCCGACCGGCCCTTCGCCCGGCGCATGGCCGGCGGGCCGGACCGCATCCGGGAAAGGCTGGCGGCGGAACGCTGACCCGCCCCTGCCGAGGCGGCCCCGTCAGTCCTCGTCCCTGCGCGCCAGCCGGGCCTCGCGGGCGTCGTTGATGTACTGGGCGGCGACCAGCCAGCCCTTCAGCGGCCGCAGCAGCGCCAGGCAGCCGCCGATCAGGAGCGGCACCGAGGTCAGCAGGTGCACCCAGATCGGCGGCTCATGGGCCAGCTCCAGCCAGGCGGCGAAGGCGATCACCGGGAAGCTGACGATCGAGATGACGAAGAAGGCCGGGCCGTCCGCCGGGTCGGCGAAGCCGTAATCCAGGCCGCAGACGTCGCAGCGCGGCGCCAGGGTCAGGAAGCCCCGGAAGAGATGGCCCTTGCCGCAGCGCGGGCAGCGCGCCCGGATACCGACCTCGAAGGGCCTCAGCGTCGGGTAGATGGGCTCGGCCATGGTGATCCCTGTGGCAGGCCGCAGGGTGGCTGCGGTCGATTGTATGGATCTTAATCTAGTGTTGCCATACACTTCGGTCAAGCATATGGTAGATGCGATGAACCGCCGCAGACAATAACCATGTCGAAATACCGCTCGATCGTCGCCGCCCTGGCCGACCGGATCCGCTCCGGAGAGCTGGGGCCGGGCGCCCGTCTGCCGGCGCAGCGGCAACTGGCGACGCAGCTCGGCGTCGACCTGACCACGGTCACGCGTGCATACACCGAGCTGAAGCGTATGGAGCTGGTCGAAGGGCGCACTGGCAGCGGCAGCTTCGTCCGCGGTGCCCCTGCCGCCGTCGCGGCCCCGGCCCGGGAGCCGGTCGCGTTCGACCTCGGCATGAACGTGCCGCCGCGGCCCCCGGGCCTGGGCGGCCGGGTGGCCCGGGATCTGGCGGCGCTGCTGGCGGGGCCGGAGGGTGCGGCCAGCCTCGGCTACCAGCCCAGCGGCGGCACGGCGGCCGACCGCAAGGCCGGCGCCTCCTGGCTGGCCCGGCGCCTCGGGCCGACCGTGGCGGATCGGATGGTGGTCGCGGCCGGAACCCAGAGCGCGCTCTTTGCTCTGCTCGATCTGCTGCTCGGCCGCGGCGACACCCTGGCCTGTGCCGGGCTGACCTATGCCGGCATGCAGGCGGTTGCCGGGCATCTGGGCCTGCGCCTCGCCGGTCTGGCCCATGATGGCGACGGCCTCGACCCGCAGGCCTTCGAGGCGCTATGCCGGGCGGCTCCGCCCAAGGCGCTCTACCTGGTCCCGACCATCGCCAACCCGACCACGGCGTCGCTGCCGCTGGAGCGCCGGCAGGCGATCGCCGCCATCGCCCGCCGCCACGGCGTCGCGATCGTCGAGGACGACGCCTATGGCGCGCTGCCGGAGGCCGCGCCGCCGCCCGTCGCCGCCTTGGCGCCGGAGATCACGTGGCACGTCGCCTCGCTGTCGAAATGCGCCACGCCGGCACTCCGCATCGCCTATGTCGCGACGCCGGACGCGGCGGCGGCGCTGCGGCTGACCGGGGGGCTGCGCGCGATCAGCCTGATGGCGTCGCCGCTGACCGCCGGCCTGGCCACGCGCTGGATCGGCGATGGCACACTCGACGCGCTGACGGTGGAGATCCGGGCGGAGAACCGGGCCCGGCAGGGCTTGGCTGCGAAGCTGCTGCCCGCCGGCACGGTCGCCGCCCATCCGGACGGCAACCATCTCTGGCTGTCCTTGCCGGAAGGCTGGACGGCGACCGCCTTCACTGCCGCGGCACGGGAGTCCGGGCTGCTGGTGGTGCCGGCCGACGCGTTCGATGTTACGGGCGCCGGCGCGCCGCCGCGGGCGGTGCGGCTGTCGCTCGGCGGCGTGCCCGACCGGACCGCGCTGGAGCGGGCCCTGCTGCGCCTGTCCGGCCTCCTGGCCTGGCCCGGCGCACCGGGCGCCGCGATCGTATGAGTCACCCCTCCGCGGCCACCGCCGCCCAGCGGCCCTTCACCTTCTCGAAGCTGTGCGGCGGCATCGGCACGAAGCCCGCGCCGTCCCAGCGCCGCGGCTCCAGCGTCAGCCGGTCGCCGTCGACCAGGATGCGGTTGTAGGCGTTCGGCTCGTTGCGCCGCCGGCTCGAGGTCGCGGTCGCCGCCTGCGCCACCAGGATCGGCCGGCGCACCCTTCCGTGATGGGTGGTGACCTCGCCGTAGAAGCCCCGGTGCAGATGGCCGGTCAGGATCAGGTCGACCCCGGCGGTGGCGAAGAAGCGCAGCGCCGTCTCGGCCCGCCCGATCAGCTTGGTCTCCGGGGCGTCGGGCGGCGGCAGGAAGGGATGGTGCGCCACCACGATCTTCAGCATGCCGCGCGGCAGGGCCCGCAGCGTCTCGCGCACCCGCTCGATCTGCTCCAGGCTGATCGAGCCGTGCGACCAGTTCCAATGCGCCACCAGCCGCCGGGCGGTGTTGACGCCGATCAGCACGATGCCGTCCTGGACCAGCAGCGGCGCCGTGTCCGGGGTGATGTAGCGGCGATAGCGCGAGAACGGCTTGGTGAAGCGCGACAGCAGGTTGTGCCGCGGGATGTCGTGGTTGCCGGGCACCACGATGTAGGGGGCCGGCAGCCGGTCCAGGAAATCCCGCGCGGCCGCGAATTCGCCGCTGTGCGCATCCTGGGTCAGGTCGCCGGAGACGGCGATGACCGAGGGCTTGAGCGCCTTCAGCTCGGCCAGCAGGGCCTCGACCAGGGCCGGCTCGGTGCGGCCGAAATGCAGGTCTGAGATGTGGGCGACGCTCTTCATCACTCCGGCATGGTGGGCGTGTCGGGAACGGCGCGCGGCACCAGCACGGTCAGCGCGCGGGGCAGGATGCGATAGCGCAGCGGCGTCGCCAAGAGGTGGTTCTCGCCGTCATTGGCGACCCATAGCCGCGGCCGGCGCGAGATCACGTTGACGCGGCGCGCGGCCAGCGCCGCCGCGGCGGGGTCGTGCTGCCAGGTACCGGCGACGAGGCGGGCGATCAGGCGCCACAGGTCGAGCCGGCGGTCGATCCGCGCGGCGTAGACGCCCAGCGTGCCGCCGTCCAGCGCGGTGCGGGTGTGGATCGCGGCGAAGCCCTCGGCCAGCGGGTTGTTGGTGATCGCGAGGGTGCGGGTGACCAGCCGCACCGGTCGGCCGTCGGCCTGCAGCACGACATGCAGCCGCGGCCCGCGGTCGAAGCCGCGGAAGAAGAAGCGGACCAGGCGCAGCCATTTCAGCGGCCCGGGGTCGTGCCGCATCCGCTCGCGCTGAAGCACCATGCGCGGAGCGATGCCGGGCAGCGAGCTGTTCAGGAAGATCCGGTCGTTGACCAGGGCGACGTCGATCCGCCGGGTGGCGCCGGCCAGCAGCACCGGCAGCGCCGCCTCGGGCGACAGCGGGATGCCGAGGTCGCGGGCCAGGAGGTTGGCAGTGCCGAGCGGCAGGATGCCGAGCGGCCGGCCGGCCCCGGCGCGGCTCTCCGGCAACAGGCGCTCGGCCGCGGCGATGATGGTGCCGTCGCCGCCGCCGACCAGGATCGCCTCGGCGTCCGACGCGATGGCGGCGTCCAGCGCCCGGCACAGCGCCGCGCCCTCGGCCACCGCAACGCGCGCCTCGGCCCCGGCCTCGGCCAGGATCTGCTCCAGCCGCGCCGCGATGGTCTCGGGCGTGCGGCCCAGCAGGGCGCCGGCGGCGCCGTTCAGCACCAGCGCCACGCGCATTCCGGCCTCAGGTCATCGGGCGGTGCCGGTGGTGCCGCCCTCGCAGGTGCAGGCAGTGCTCGGGATGGTGCCGCCCGGGATCGGGCAACTGCCATACATCGTGACGCAGCGATAAGCCGCGCCGGCCGAGGGCAGCGGCAGCAGCGGGTTGCTCGGCGCCTTGCGGCTCAGGCTCTCCGCCTGGCGCGGCGCCGGCACCGGCTGCGGCCGGAACGGCGCCAGCTGCGGCGGGTTGAGCTGCCCCGGCGGCGTGATCGGCGGGGTGGCCGGGCGCTGGCCGCGGATGATCGGCGGCGACCCGATGCCGCCGGCGCAGGGGCTGCCGATCTGGCCGGGGTCGACGATGCATTGCGCCATGGTGGGCGCCGTGGCGGCGGGGGCGGCCGCGACGACGAGGCCGGCGGCGAGCGCCAGGCGGATCAGCGGGCTCATGCTGATGAGATGTGCGGGGTTGCGGCTTCTTCAATGGTCGAAGGCCGCGATGTTTCGCTGCGCTTCCTTCGCGTTTCGTTCTAAGCTGGGACAGGAATCGGAAGTCGGGCGTGGTGCCGGGCCATTGCCGGCCGGCGGAGCGCAACCGAGCTTCGAAAACAGTCGCAGATCCTATCGATAGACGCAGCCGGCCGGCGCTGTCCAGGTCGGCCGGCTGCGTCCCGTCAGCCCAAGCCACCGAGAGGCAGCCATGGCTTTCACGTTGAAGATCAACGGCACACCCCATGAGGTCGATGTCGACGGCGACACCCCGCTGCTGTGGGTGCTGCGCGATGTGCTCGGCATGACCGGCACCAAGTTCGGCTGCGGCCTGGCCCTGTGCGGCGCCTGCACCGTGCATGTCGACGGCCAGGCCGTCCGCTCCTGCCAGACTTCGGTCGACAGCGTCGGCGACAGCGCCGTCACCACCATCGAGGCGATCGGCGGCACGCCGCAGGGCCAGGCCCTGCAGAAGGCGTGGCTGGAGCTGGAGGTGGTGCAATGCGGCTACTGCCAGTCCGGCCAGATCATGTCGGCGGCCGCACTTCTGGCCGAGACGCCGAAGCCGACCGATGACGACATCGACGCCGCGATGTCCGGCAATGTCTGCCGCTGCGGCACCTATCAGCGGATCCGCGCCGCGATCCACAAAGCCGCGGCCTGAGGGAGGGTTCGATCATGCCTGATGGCTCGCACACCCTCGATCGCCGCGGCTTCCTCAAGGTCGGCGCCGCTGTCGGCGGCGGCCTGGCCCTCACCGTCGCCCTGCCGCTGGCGCTGCGGCCCGCCTTGGCGGCAGCCGAGGCGGCCGGCTTCGCGCCCAACGCCTTCATCCGCATCGACCCCCAAGGGCTGGTCACGCTGGTGATGCCGTCGGCCGAGATGGGCCAGGGCATCTACACCGCCGAGGCCATGCTGCTGGCCGAGGAGCTGGAGGTCGGGCTCGACCAGGTCCGGCTCGAGCATTCGCCGCCCAGCGACGCGCTCTACGCCAATCCGCTGATCGGCGCCCAGCTCACCGGCGGCTCGACCTCGGTCCGCGGCTTCTGGACGCCGCTGCGCCAGGCCGGCGCGGTGGCGCGCACCCTGCTGATCGCCGCCGCCGCCAAGCAGTGGGGCGTCGACCCGTCGACCCTCAAGGCGCAGCTCGGCAAGGTCACTGACGGCAAGCGGTCGCTGGGCTATGGCGAGCTGGCCGACGCCGCGGCGGCGTTGCCGGCGCCGGACCCGAAGACCGTGGCGCTGAAGGACTTGAAGGACTTCACCATCATCGGCAAGCCGGCCAAGCGGCTGGACACGCCGGACAAGGTGAACGGCAAGGCCGAGTTCGGCATCGACACCAAGCTGCCGGGCATGAAGGTCGCCGCGATCGCCATCTCGCCGGTGCTGGGCGGCAAGCCGAAATCGGTGGACGAGGCCGCGGCGATGGCGGTCAAGGGCGTCCGCCAGGTGGTGAAGACCGACGAATCCGTCGCCGTGGTCGCCGATCATATGGGCGCGGCCAAGAAGGGGCTCGAGGCCGCGGCGATCCAGTGGGATGACGGCCCGAACGCCAATGTGAACAGCGCCGACCTGGTCCGCCAGCTGGAGGAGGAGTCGAAGAAGCCGGGCGCCGTGGCCCGCAACGAGGGCGACGCCGACAAGGCGCTCGCCGGCGCGGCGCAGCGGCTGGAGGCGATCTACCAGGTGCCCTTCCTGGCGCATGCGGCGATGGAGCCGATGAACTGCACCGTCCACGTGCGGAAGGACAGCTGCGAGATCTGGGTCGGCACCCAGGTCCCGACCCTGGCCCAGGCCGTGGCCGCGCAGGTTACCGGCCTGCCGAAGGAGAAGGTGCAGGTCCACAACCACCTGATCGGCGGCGGCTTCGGCCGGCGGCTGGAGGTCGACGGCATCGCCCGCGCCGTCAAGGTGGCGCAGCAGGTGGACGGCCCGGTGAAGGTGGTCTACAGCCGCGAGGAGGACATCCAGCACGACATGTACCGGCCGCACTACTACGACCGGTTCTCGGCCGGGCTGGACGCGCAGGGCAAGCCGGTGGCCTGGACCCATCGCATCGCCGGCTCCTCGATCATGGCCCGCTACTTCCCGGCGGGCTTCAAGGACGGGGTCGATGCGGACGCGGTCGAGGCCGCGGCCGAGCCGCCCTACGCCTTCCCGGCGATCCGCGTCGAATATGTCCGGGTCGAGCCGCAGGGGGTGCCGACCTCCTGGTGGCGCGGCGTCGGCCCGACCCACAATGTCTTCGTGGTCGAGAGCTTCATCGACGAGCTGGCGGCCGCGGCGAAGCAGGATCCGGTCGCCTACCGCAAGGCCCTCCTGGGCCACAATCCGCGCGCCCTGGCCGCGTTGACCCTGGCGGCGGAGAAGGCCGGCTGGGGCACGCCGATGCCGAAGGGCCACGGCCGCGGCGTCATGGTGCAGTTCGCCTTCGGCAGCTATGTCTCGATGGTGGCGGAGGTCGAGGTGGCAGGCGACGGGTCGATCAGGGTTCATCGCCTGGTCTGCGCCGTCGATTGCGGCCTGACGGTCAACCCGGACACGATCGAGGCGCAGGTCCAGGGCGGCGCGATCTTCGGCCTGACCGCGGCGCTGCACGGCGCCATCACCTTCGCGAATGGGCGGGTGGAGCAGGGCAATTTCGACACCTACCTGCCGATGCGGATCGACGAGGTGCCGGTGATAGAGACCCATCTGATCAAGAGCGCCGAGGCCCCCGGCGGCATCGGCGAGACCGCGACCGCCGCCGTCTCCCCGGCGGTGGCGAACGCGATCTTCGCCGCCACCGGCAAGCGCCTGCGCAGCCTGCCGTTCGACACGGACCTGCTGAAGTCGTCGTCCTGACAGGCCGGTTTCCGGCGGGGGCCTCGGCTCCCGCCGGCGCAACCCCGGACGACGTCCGGGCTCCCGAAGGGAAGAGGAAGAGAAATGAAGCTGACACAGTGGGCTCTCGCGGCCCTGCTGACCGCTGGCGTTGTGTCGCCGGCCCTGGCCGATGGCGACGCGGCGCGGGGCCAGACCCTGTTCTCGCGCTGCAGCGCCTGCCATGCGGTGACCGAGCAGAACAAGCTCGGGCCGCATCTCTCCGGCGTGTTCGGCCGCGCCGCCGGGACGGTCGCGGGTTATACTTACTCCAAGGCCATGGCCGCCTACGGCAAAACCTGGGACGAGGCCACGCTGGATACGTTCCTGACGGCGCCGAACAAGGCCGTGCCGGGCACCAAGATGGCGGCCGGCGCGATCGCCAACCCGCAGGACCGTGCCGACATCATCGCCTATCTGAAGACGCTCGGGGCGTCGTAGGACCCAGCACCACAACAGAAGCCGTCATGGCGAGCCCCGCAGGGGCGTGACCATCCAGCGGCACCGCCCTCTGGATGGCCACGTCGCTTCGCTCCTCGCCAAGACGGGGAAGAGCTGGAGAGCCGCTCTCAAAGGGCCGCTGGTGAGGGGCGGCTCCGGCCTCTCCATCTGTCCGTCACCCCATCCACACCGCCTCGACATTGTTGCCGTCCGGGTCGATCAGGAAGGCGGCGTAGTAGGTCGGGCTATAGTCGGCCCGCAGCCCCGGCGCGCCGTTGTCGCGGCCGCCCGCGGCCAGGCCCTGGGCATGGAAGCGGTCGACCGCCGCCCGGTCCGGCGCGCGGAAGGCGACATGCGTGCCCGCGCCCGCCGCTGCGGAGCGATACAGCCACAGCGCCGGCGCGCCGGCCGGGCCGAGGCCGGCATCGGCATCGCCGCGGGAACACACCTCGTGGCCGAGCGGCGCCAGCACCGCCTCATAGAAGCGCAGGCTGGCGTCGAGATCGCGGACCTTCAGGCCGACATGGTCATACATGGCAGAACCTCCGTCGTGAGCCGGAGGTCATGCTGCGGCGATCGGGCCAGCCTTTCTTGGAGGATCTTGCGGTCGCCCAGCGCCGCCTTGCGAAACCGCTGCGGCGAGACGCCGGCGGCGCGGTGGAAGCTGCGGACGAAGTTCGACAGGTCGCCGAAGCCGACGTCGTAGGCGATATCGGTCACCGGCCGCGCATCCTCCGCCAGCAGGCGGGCGGCACGGCGCAGCCGGGCGCGGACCAGGTACTGGTGCGGGGTGACGCCCAGGCTGCGGGCGAAGATCCGCAGGAAGTGGAACGGGCTGAGGCCGACGGTCCGGGCCGCGCCATCCAGGTCGACCGGCTGGTCGGCGTTGGCGTCGATCCACAGCGCCGCCTCCACCGCCCGGCGGCGGTCGCGCGCCGCCGGCTCGGCCGGCCGCGCCCCCCGCCCGGTCACCAGGCCGACGAAGCGGGCGGCGAAGGCGATGCCGACCTCGTCCAGCCCCAGGTCGCTGCGGCCTGTCGCGGCGGCCTGGGCCAGCTCGCCCAGCACCATCAGCCCGGGCAGCGGCGGCATCGCCCCGGCGCGCCAGGCGGCAGGGTCGTCGCCGATCGCCTCGACCAGCGCCGGGGTCAGCTCGAAGGACAGGCACTCGTCGCCGCCATGGTGGTGCTCATGGCTGCAGGTGAACTCGTCGCCCGGATGGCCGACCAGCACCGACCCCGCCACCAGCTCGTCGATCCGGCCCAGCTGCCGGCAGCCGAAGCTGCCGCGCCGGACATAGGCGACGGAATGGCACGCATGCAGCTCGGCGAAGGGGCGGTCGCCCGGCCCGGCGCTGCACCGGTAGTCATAGACCGCCATCGACGGGCGCTGCAGGATCTGTTCGGCGGGCATGCGCCGACTCTGCGCGCCCCCGCCGCGCCGGGCAAGCCTTCAGGCTACGCCTGCTCAGGCGGCCAGGGATTCGGTGCCGTAGCCGACCCAGAATCTGGCGATTTAGTTCATCCGACCTGTTCTTGCGGTCGCGGCGATAGCCCCCGCGGATGAGACGACGCGGTCGCGGAGAAGCGAATAGACTCTCCGTCCGTCTTCATCTCCGCAAATGTCGATGAGATCCGCCTCGTGTATCATTAGAATGTCTTGCTTTTCGTACCAAATTGAATGAAGATAAAGGGCTTTTTTGAGCGCTTCGATGTTTGCTATCGGAGGATTCTTCTGAGCATCACGTTCAAATTCTTCGTAGATGATCTTGGTGCACAAAACGGAACTGCCGTCCCTCGGCAAGAGGATATGCTCCACCGCACAGTTCCAACGAAAATTGACGAATTGCAGTTTCGCATCCTCAAAGCTGACATTGTGCAAGCCCGTGTCTCTGGGCACGCCGAAAATCTCATTCTGCTGGCTATCAAAAAAGCTCTCGCCAAAGAACATCACGTCCCACAGGTTTCCGATGAACCTGCATCCCCAGAATCCTGAGACCTTGAAGTTGATGCGCCTGAGGTCGCCGCGGAACGTCACCCCTTCGAAGATCGCATTGACGAACCCAGTTCGGGCGAAGCGAACCTTCTCGAACAGGCAGTCGCGATAGACTGAATGGCGAAGCCCCAAAATTGCGGCTCTCATGTCGGTGCCGACGAAACGACAATTCTCGAAGTGATTGCCGAGATCCGCCATGTTGGTCATGTCGGCCCGGTCGAAGATGCAGTTCGTGAAGCGCGAATTGCTGATCCTGAAGTGCGGCAGGCTGGCGTGGCTAAAGTCGGCATTGTCGATGGACAAGCCATCGACCTCCGTAATGCCCTCCGATTTTCGCAACGGCGCTCCTCGGAAATCATGTGCGCCTTCTGCGGTTAAGCCAAAGGGAGAGGCAGCACCCGGTACTGGGGACTGTCCCGCCCAGCGCTCCTTGAGGTGCTTGCTCATGCTTGTCACCAATGCGTGATGGAAATTCGCCGCGATACAGGGGAGGCAGTGCTGTCAAAAATCTCGGTGCCATAGGCTAATTCTGTGGCCGGCGACGACGCCGGGCAATAGGGCTCCGGCCGCCGTTCGGTCTCGCCATCGCTCGCATCGTCATCGCGAGCCCCGCAGGGGCGTGGCGATCCAGCGGCGCCGACCTCTGGATCGTCACGGCGCTTCGCGCCTCGCGATGACGGTTTTGGATTGCCCTGGACTGCTCTCCTAGGATCAATCGAACAGCGAGGCCTGGGCGGCGGCCGCGGCGCCTTCGATCCGCAGCATGCGCAGCTTGGTGTCGACCCCGCCGGGGGCGGAGAAGCCGCCGGGCTTGCCGCCGGCCGCCAGCACCCGGTGGCAGGGCACCACGATCGGGAACGGGTTGTGCCCCATCGCCTGGCCGACGTCGCGGGCCAGCAGCGGGTCGCCCAGCCGCTTCGCGATCTCGCCATAAGTCATGGTCGACCCCGGCGGGATGGCGCGGGCGATGGCATAGACCCGGCGTTCGAACTCCGGCACGCGGCCGAGGTCGACCGGCACGTCGGACAGGTCGATGCGCTCGCCACGCAGCAGGGCGCCGATACGCTCGATCACCCGGGCGATCTCGGGCGGGGGCGCTTGTTCCTCGGCGCCGGGGCAGCGGCGGAGCAGGCGCATCCGCGTCTTCTCCGGGCTCGACCCCGGCAGCTGCACGCCGGTGATGCCGCGCGGGCCCCAGGCGATGCCGCAGGGGCCGATGGCGGTCTCGAACAGGGTGTAGAGATGCTCGCTCATGGGCCGGATCCTACCACCCACCTCCCGGTCGGTCGGCCCGGTTCTTGCGGTCAAACTCAGTGGCCGACCGCGGCGGGACCTGGCTCGGCCGCCGCCTCGATCTCCGCCTCCTGCGGCCTGGCGCCCGCGGGCCGCGGCGCGATCGGGATCAGCCAGATGGCGACGAAGGTCAGCACCGCCACCCCGGCCACGCCCCAGAAGCTCCAGTGCAGCGCTTGGTCGAACACCATGCGCACCGACGGGTCGGCGGCCAGGTCGGCCAGCCCGTCCGGCCGGTTCAGCACGTCGTGCACGCCGGCCGCCAGGGCGCCGCTGCCGAAATGGGCGATGCCGAAATTCAGCACCGCGCCCAGCGCCGTGGCGCCGATGGTGTTGCCCAGGCTGCGGGCGAAGATGATCGAGGCGGTGGCGCTGCCGCGCATCGACCAGTCGACGCTGTCCTGCACCACGGCGATGGTGGTCAGGCTGATCAGCCCCATGCCGAAGCCCATCAGGAACGACCCGGCCCCGGCCAGGGCCGGGTGGCTCTGCGGCGTCAGGAACAGCAGCACGGCGGCGCCGACCGGAAACAGCAGGCTACCCGCGCGCAGGGTGCGGCGGATGCCGAAGGCGCGGTAGAAGCGGCTGGACAGCATCACCGCCATCGGCCAGCCCACCACCAGCATGGTCAAGGTGAAGCCGGCGACGATCGGCGACCGGCCGAGCACGCCCTGGACATAGACCGGCAGGATCGTGGTCAGGCCGATCAGCGCCATGCCGGCCAGCAGGGTGGCGGCGTTGCTGGTGGCGATCAGCCGGCGGCCCCACAGCGCGATCGAGATGATCGGCTCCGGCGCCCGCCGTTCCTGCCGCAGGAACAGCCAGCCGGAGACGAGGAACACCAGCGCCAGCCCGCCCAGCAGCGGCGCGCCGGCATCGGTCTCGGTCAGGATCACCAGCAGCGACACCACGGCGATCGTGAACAGCCCGGCGCCGGCATAGTCGATCTTCACCTCCCGCGGCTCGATCCTCTCCTTCAGGAACAGGATGAAGCCGGCGATGGTCAGCACGCCGAAGGGCAGGTTGATCCAGAAGATCCAGGCCCAGGACAGGGTGTCGACGATGACGCCGCCGGCCAGCGGGCCGATGACGGCGGAGGTGGCCCAGACGCTGGCCATCATGCCCTGGGCGCGGCCGCGCTCCTCCAGCTTGTACAGGTCGCCGATCACGGTCATGGTCACCGGCGCGATCGCCCCGGCGCCCAGCCCCTGCAGCAGCCGGAACAGGATCAGCGACCCCATCGACCAGGCGAAGCCGCACAGCACCGACCCGGCCAGGAACACCGCGGTGCCGCCGATCAGCACCGGCTTGCGGCCGAACACGTCGGCCATCTTGCCGTAGATCACGGTGGCGGTGGTCTGGGCCAGCAGGAAGGCCGAGAACACCCAGCTGTAATAGGTGAAGCCGCCGAGCTCGCCGACGATGCGCGGCATGGCGGTGGCGACGATCGTCGCCTCGATCGCGATCATGAAGGTCGCCAGCATGATCGAGGCGATCAGGAACGGTCGCTTCGACCGGTCGACGGCAGTGGACATGGCGTTCCTCCGGGCCTGGGGCAGGCCGGTGCGGCGGACGGGTCTCGGACGATGACGGATGACTCATCCTACATCTGACTCCGGGCCGGCGGATGGGGGTGCAAAGCAGCCATGCGTCGGTCGTTTCCCCGGTGCCCTGGGGGATTGCCCGCGGGCGCCGCCGGCCCAGCTTTGTGGACGGACACAAGGGGAGGGGACCATGCTCTACAAGGGAAGCTGCCATTGCGGCCGCGTCGCCTTCGAGGTCGAGGGCGAGCTGGACGGCGCCGTTTCCTGCAACTGCTCGATCTGCGCCCGCAAGGGCGCGCTGCTCTGGGCCGTGCCGCATGGCGCCCTGCGGCTGCGCGCGGCGCCGGTGGACCTCGGCACCTACCTGTTCAACCGCCACGTCCTCCAGCACCGCTTCTGCCGGAACTGCGGCATCCACGTCTTCGCCGAGGACACCGCGCCGGGGGCGGAGCGGTCGGCCTACATCAACATCCGCTGCCTCGAGGACATCGACCTGGCGGCCGTGCCGGTGCATCAGTTCGACGGCCGGTCGATGTGAAGGCCAGGCGCCGCCGAGGCTGCGGGATCAGGGCCGGGGGCCGCGGCGCGCCCAGGCGACGACGAACAGGCAAAGCGCGATAACGGCACCGAGCTCGGCCCAGAAGAAGACGAGGATGTCGAGCCGGACGCCCAGCGGCGGCGCGCCCGGCAACGCCATGCGCAGCGCCGGCAGCGCGAAGATCACGGCGCCAAGCGCGCCGACGAGCGTGACCTCGATCCGCCGGATGCCGATGAACACCAAGCTGCCGATGACAAGGGCGCAGAGCGCCATGACGATGATGGCGCCATAAATCGCAGTGCCGAAGAACGCGACGGCTCCCGTGCGACGGACAGCGAATTGGAGCTGCAGTTCATCGGCGGTCGGTCCTGCCGCCTGCTGCGCCTTCACGGTGTAGCCGAGGAGACCTTCCCAGACCGTGACACGGATCGGCAGCGGCGCCTCGGTGCCGTCCTGGCTTCGTTCGCTCGCCGCCAGCGTCATGGCCGATACATACCGGTCGAGGGGATAGTCGCGCACGGTTCCGTCATCGAGATCGAATTCGAAGGTGACCTCGGGAAGAGGCTGGCCGGCCCCGATATGCACATGCTCGATCTGCTTGCCGCGCTTGATCTGGATCATGAAATCGCGATCAGCGGTCGTCGACGCCGCATCCACCAGGGATGGATCAGGCGTCATGCTGATCCGCATCTCGAGAGAATCGTTGACCGGATCGACCTGAATCGGCTGCAGGTAGAGCTTGACCCTGGCATCGCCGGCCGACGCACCGAATTCGGTTTCGACCGGCGGGGTCGACACATCGATCCAGGCAAGCACGAGAGCGTAGGCGATCACACAGCCGGCCAGCAGCACGGTCAGCACCAGGGTCCGGCGCGGCAGCGAAACGGGCCGTGCCGGTGAGGCCTTTTCTCCGGCTGCATCGACGGCCGATGTGTCCGAGACGTCGTCCACGGCCTCTCACCAAGTTTGCGGGGATCATTTCAGAGCCGAGGCTGGGACGGCAAGGCCAGATCGGCCAGCTACACCCTAAGCCTTAGTCCCGGTCCAGCCCCGGAATTCCGGGCAGAGCGGCGACCAGATGGTCGACGAAGGCGCGGACCCGGCGTGGCACGAAGCGGCCGGAGGGGTACACGGCATGCACCTCCAGGGGCGCATAGGCGTAGCCCGGCAGCACCCGCACCAATTCGCCGCGGTCGAGCAGCGGCTGCACCAGCGGCAGCTGGGCGCCGCCGATGCCGATCCCGGCGCGGATCGCCTCGATCAGCACGAAGGCGTTGTTGGCCAGGAAGCGCGACCGCACCCGCACCTCCAGCGGCCCGTCCGGGCCGACCAGCGGCACCGCGTCGCCGGAAGCGGCCCAGCTGAAGCGGACATGCGGGTGCCGGGCCAGATCCTCCGGCGTCTCCGGGCTGCCTTGGGCGGCGACATAGCCGGGTGAGGCCACCAGGATCCGCCGCAGCGTCGCCAGCCGGCGCGCCACCAGGCCGGGCGAGGCCAGGGCGCCGAGGCGGATGGCGACGTCGACGCCCTCGCCGATCAGGTCGGCATAGCGGTCATCGGCGATCAGCTCGACCGCCAGCTCGGGATGGCGTCGCTGGAAGCCGATCAGGATCGGCGCCAGATGCGCCTGGCCCAGCCCGGCCGGCGCATGCACGCGCAGGCTGCCGGCCAGCGTGTCCGACGGTTCGGCCAGCCCGTCCTCGGCCTCGGCCAACGCCTCCAGGATGCGCCGGGCCTGGGCGTGATAGCGCTCACCCGCCTCGGTCAGGGCCAGGCGGCGGGTGCTGCGGTTGAGCAGGCGCACGCCAAGCCGCCGCTCCAGCGCCGCCACCTGCTGGCTCACCGCCGGCTGGGTCAGGCCGAGGTCGCGCGCCGCTGCTGACAGGGTGCCGAGCTCCGCCACCCGGACGAAGGTGGCCATGGTGGTGAAGCGGTCCATCCCATCATCTCAAAGCTGTGCTTATGAATGATAATGGATTTTGTGGTCTACTCAATCCATCCAGAATGAATGATCTCTGGGCCGGAGCCTGCGGGCGATCGGCATGGAGAGAGCGATGGACCGGAAGACGGCGCTGGTGGTCGGGGCCCAGGGGGTGATCGGCCGCAACCTGGTGGAGCATCTGGCGACGCTGGAGGAGTGGGACGTGATCGGCCTGTCGCGCCGCGGCGGCGCGGCGGCGGGCCGCATCCGGCACATCGCCGTCGACCTGCTCGACCCCGCCGATGCGCGCGACAAGCTCGGGGGCCTGCGCGATGTCACCCACATCTTCTACGCCGCCTTCCAGGACCGACCGAGCTGGGCCGAGCTGGTGGCGCCGAACCTGGCCATGCTGGTCAGCGCGGTGGAGGCGGCGGAGGCGCCGGGGCTGCGTCATGTCAGCCTGATGCAGGGCTACAAGGTCTATGGCGGCCATCTCGGCCCGTTCAAGACCCCGGCGCGGGAGGACGACCCCGGCCCGATGCCGCCAGAATTCATGATCGACCAACTGGCCTGGCTGCAGGCGCGCGCCGCCACCCGGGGCTGGGGCTGGTCGGCGATCCGCCCGGCGGTGGTCGGCGGCACGGCGCTGGGCAACCCGATGAACCTGGCCGTCGCCATCGCCGTCTACGCGTCGATGGCAAAGGAGCTGGGTGTGCCGTTCCGGTTCCCGGGCAAGCCGGGCGCCTATGGCAAGCTGCTGCAGATGACCGATTCCGGCCTGCTGGCCCGGGCCACGGTCTGGGCCGCGACCGACCCGCGCGCCGCTGGCCAGGCCTTCAACATCGCCAATGGCGACCTGTTCCGCTGGACCGATCTGTGGCCGCGCCTGGCCCGGTTCTTCGACCTCGAGGTGGCGCCGCCCCTGCCGATGCCGCTCGCCACGCTGATGGCGGACAAGGAGCCGCTGTGGCGGTCGATGATCGTGAAACACGGGCTGGCGCCGACCCCGTATCGCGACGTGTCGTCCTGGCCCTTCGCCGATTTCGTCTTCGGCCTCGACTACGACATGTTCGGCGACACCTTGAAGTCGCAGCGCTTCGGCTTCCACGACGGGGTCGACACCGAGACCATGTTCCTCGCCATCTTCCGAGATCTGCGGCGGCGCCGGATCATCCCATGACCGGCCAAGCACAACAAAGCCGCAATTGAAGAGTAGAACAGAAAGGCTCCCGGCATTCGGGGAGCTTTGAGAGCAGGTCTGCATAATTTGATATGATGTTCGATTCTTAGTCGGCAGGGGCGTCTTCGCTCTCCGGCTGCGCCGATCGACTGATCGTCACAAGAAGGCGTGCGGCGGTGAAGGGGTCATCGCCGCGACAATTCCTGGGCAATGCGAGACAGATTGTGGGCCGGACGTCCACGCCGCTGGCGGCGGGGCGACACCGGCTTTGCGCGCAGTCGGAACGCAGCTCCGCACCTGCTTTCCCCCATCTGCGGAGGCTGGCCCTCCGCACCCAGGAGGCCTTCATGGCAAAGAGACCCGAACCCCCGAAGGAGCAGGGCGTCACCGTCCGCGTGGCCCTGCCGGACGACGACCGTGCCCGCAAGGCGTCGCTCGCCGTCTACGCCTTTTCCCAGGGCGGCAAGCTGATGGATGTGAAGCCGCTCGATGCGAAGGGCGAGGTCGCCCTGCGCGTGCCGATCGGCGCCGAGGGCACCAATCTTCGGCTGCTGGTCGGCCCGCGGCTCGAGGACCAGGACCGCTCGGTCGCCGAGCTGATGCGCCGCGGCGCGGTCGAGCGCCATCTGCGGGTCGACCGCGGCGCCGAGCGCCTGGCGATCGACATTTCGGTCGGCCTCGACACGATCCTGTGCTGGCTGCGCGGCCTGTGCGTGGTCCGCGGCACGGTGCTGAAGCGCACCACGCTGGGCGGGCAGAGCATCGACCTGCCGGTCTGCAACGCCACGGTCGAGGTCTATGAGGTCGACCGCTTCCCGATCATCCTGCCGAAGCTGCCGAAACTGGTGTTCGACCGGCTGCGCGACATCATCCTGCATCCGGTCCCGCTGCCCGACCCGATCCCGGACCCGCTGCCGGGCCCGTTCCCCGGGCCGTTCCCGCCGCCCGGCCCCGGCCCGGACCCGGCGCCGTTCCAAGGCGCGGCCGTGCTGCGCCGGCTGAGCCCGGAGGTCGCGCCGCAGATGATGCACAGCCATGCCGAGGCGGCCACCGCCCTGGCCGGGCTGGAGCAGGCCAGCGCCCTGCGCTTCGCTGCGCGGACGGCCAGCGATCTCGACTTCCAGCGCGTTCTCCTGGACCACGAGCTGCTGCTGCGGCCGATCTTCTGCATCCTGTTCCCCGGCTTCTTTACCATGCAGCGCGTGGCCACGGCGCACACCGATGATTGCGGCCACTTCCGCACCCTGTTCTTCCAGGGCTGCCACAACCACGACACGCCGGACCTGTACTTCAAGGTCAAGCAGCGCTTCCTGTGGTGGGACATCGTCATCTACGCGCCGACGCCGGTGCCCTGCTACACGTGGTGGAACTACGCCTGCGGCAGCGAGGTCACGCTGATCACGCACCATCCGCTGGCGCGCACCTGCCCGCCCTGCGAGCCGGTGGTGGCCGGCGACAACTGGGTGCTGTTCACCGCGATCGGCCAGACCTCGATGAATGCGATCTTCGGCAATTCGGACGCGCTGCAGGGTGGCACGACCCCGGCCAATCGCGGCCTGACCGGCGGCGGCGCGCCGTTCGGCGGCACGCTCAGGCCGCAGCTCTTGTTCGACAACAGCCTGCGCGAGACCTTGGGGGTGAAGTACTACCGCCTGTTCTGGCGCCGCGCCGGCACCGTGCCCTGGATCCAGATGGTCGGCGATGTCGGCCGCCACTACACCTATGACGGCGGCGGCGGGCAGCCGGTGAGCTCGCTCTACAAGCTGGGGCCGTTGTCACCGCCGGACGCGCCGGTGGCGAACCTGTTCGAGATCCCGCCCTCCCTGCCACCGCAGGGCGTCTGGGGGCCGGTGATCGCGCCGGTCGACTACCAGAACGGCGTGTTCGACACCACGCTGCCGGCGCCGGGCATCACCTACAATGCGAATGGCGCGGAGGTCGGGTCCGACCAGTCCGGCAAGTTCGAGATCCGGCTCGAGCTGTTCGACACCGCCGGCAACCCGGTCGACATCGCGGCGCTCGGCATCCGTTACTTCGTGCCGGATGTCGACAACCTGGCCGGCACGATCACCACGGTCGACGCGGCACCGCTCGGCCTGGTCGACGGCAATGCCATGGTCGTGACCGTGCATGTCGACAACAACCCGACCTATGCCGAGATCGACGCGCCGACCATCGGCTCGGCCTCGGCCGACCCGTGCTGCGGCGTGCTCGGCTTCACCCCGGGCGACATGGTCACGCTGCCGTGGCGGGCGAAGCACAAGAACGGCTTCGCCAGCTACAGCTTCGTCACCAAGCGGGTCGACGAGGTGGTGTTCTCGACCTCCGGGCCGGTCGGGCTGGTGGGCAACCACAGCACGGTGCAGAGCGCGCAGGGGCTGATGGACGCCAACCTGCCGCCCGGCTGCCTGCCCGGCGGCTGCAACGTCGCCGCCTTCGCCTCGGCCGAATACGTCACGGCGATGGCGACCGACGGCTGGGGCCGGCTGCAGTATCTCGACAGCGCCGATTTCGAGGCCTTCACCCTGAGCCGGGGCGGCGTGGCCTAGGATCGGAGGACCGAAAAGGGGGCTCTCCGCTGCGGCGGGGAGCCCTCGCATCATGCCGGCGGCGCCGCCGCGGACAAGCTCGGGTCAGCTTTCGACCCAAAGGCGACGTGGAATCGATCGCTTTCCAAATTGATCGGTTGGAGTGCGTCTACTTGCTCGGAGAACACTGATAATAAAACAATATGGTTTGTCCATACGGCCGGACAGCAGGATTTACTGCGATTCCGCTGGACAGATCAATTGTCCACATTCCAATATGGCCGCTTCCAATCTCATGTATTATATATACATAATTATAATCTCTCGCATACGACACTTCTGTGATATTTTCTTCCATTAAGAGAGAATCCGTGCCGCCGTGTGTTTGTGAAAATATGTAACCATCTTTGATATTTATTCTTGCTTCAAGGTAATATTCGCCGGTTCTTCTGAAATCTTCTGATCTGCCCACTGGCAATGCTGAAGTGTTTTGGACAAAATGACCCGACCTTTGGAGGCATTCCCAATCTTTGGCCTGCTTCCATTGCGGCGGAAGGCTGGAAATTGTCTTTAGGAAAGGTGAACTTTCTGCAATAGCCATCGATGGCATAGCTACAAATGCTAGCAACAATGCAAGCGCGCTCGGTCGCATATAGCCCCCCAATGCAATAAGACTCATCATGTTCGCAACCGGCGCCAGCGTCGAGCGCAATCACATCGAGGTTGAGTTTCAACTTCCTGTCTGTGAAGCGTCCCGGACTTCCGCTTTCCGCCCTTTGCTGTCATTGCGGGGCGCTATTCACCATCGGCATGAAGGACCCGCTCCGCCTTTACCGCGCCATCTTCGCCGCGATGCCGTCGAGCAGCAGGGCGAGGCCGTAGTCGAACGCGGCATCCGGATCGGCGTCGCGCACCGCCGCCATGCCCTCGGCCAGCAGCGGATAGCCGGCGAGCTCCGCGGCGGCCATCCGCTCGCCCTCGCGCTTGCCAGCGTCGGCGGCATCGGCCTGCTCTTCCAGCACCCAGCCCACCACATAGCGGCCGATGGCTATCTCGGCGCGCAACGCATCGGCCGGGCTGAGGCCCTGCGCACACAAGAGGGCGGTCTCGGATTCGACCGCGGCGAATTCTTCCGGCTCTGGCCGGGTGCCGGCGTGCAGCCGGGCGCCGTCGCGCCGCGCCAGCAGCCCCCGGCGGAACCGGCGCGCATCCTCGGCGATCCATTCCCGCCAATCGGCGCCGGGCTCGACAGGCCGGTCCATCCCGGCCTCCACCATCATCGCCTTGGCCATGGCGTCCAGGAGGGCGCGCTTGTTCTTGAAGTGCCAGTACAGGGCGGGGGATTGCACGCCCAGCCGCTCGGCCAGGCGGCGGGTGCTCAACCCGTCGATGCCGACCTCGTCCAGCAGATCCAGCGCCGTCCGGATCACCACATCCCGCTGCAGCTTCATCGCCCGGTCACCGGACGGCCCGCTCTCCCCGCGTCATTGCGAGGAGCGGAGCGACGAAGCAATCCAGGGGCCGGAGCGAACGGCCCTGGATTGCTTCGCTGCGCTCGCAATGACGGTTGGGGACGGGACATGCGGTGGTGGTCCTGGTCAATCGCTCTCTGGTCGAGCCGCTTGACAGGCTAGCCGCAATCGGTTCCTTATCGGTGATAAATTTATCATCGATAAGGACTGCTCTCATGGTCTCCATCGCCCCGGCCGCGACCGCAAGGCTGGAGAGGATCCCGGCCGCGCTGTGGCGCCAGGCCGCGATCCTGGTCGGCGGCGGCTTCCTGTCGCGGCTCACCACCTCGATCGTGAACATCGGCCTGGCGCCGATGGGCGAAGGCTTCGGCGTGCCGCTCGACACCATGCAATGGGTGGCGACCGGCTATCTGCTGGCCCTGGCCGCCTCGATCCCGATCAGCGCCTGGGCGGCGCGACGGGTCGGGCCGACCCGGCTGTGGTTCGCCAGTTTGATCCTGTTCATCCTGGCCTCGGTCGCCTGCGCCCTGTCCGCCACGGCCGGGCAGCTGATCGCGGCGCGGGTGCTGCTGGGCCTGTGCGGCGGCCTCCTGGTGCCGGTCGGGCAGATGTTGCTCGGCATGGCCGCCGGGCCGGGGCGGATGGGCCGGCTGATGGGCACGATGGGCCTCGTCGTGGTGCTGGCCCCGGCGATCGGCTCCACCGTCGGCAGCGCGCTGCTGGCCTGGCGCGGCTGGCCCTGGCTGTTCTGGATCAACCTGCCGCTCGGCCTCGCCGCCCTCCTGGCCGGCTGGCTCTGGCTGCCGCGGACCGAAGCCGGACAGGCGGGCGCCGCCGGCCGCCTCGACCTCCCCGGCCTTGTCCTGCTGACTCTCGGCCTGCCGCTGATGACCTGGGGCGTCGTCGCCATCGCCCAGGCCGGCGGCTTCGGTGCCGCGGCGGCGGATGGCGCACTGTTGCTGGGCCTCGCCCTGATCGCCGGCTTTGTGCTGCGGGCGCGGCGGATGGAGGCGCCGCTGATCCGCATCGGCCTGCTGCGCGAGCGCATCTTCGGCCCGGCCGGGCTGATCCTGCTCTGCGGCGGCTTCACCGTGTACGGGGCGCAGATCGCGCTGCCGCTCTACTACCTGCTGGTGCGGCACGAGACGGTGTTCATGGCCGGCCTGCTGATCCTGCCACAGGATCTCGGCATCGCCCTGGCCATGCCGCTGAGCGGACGGCTGGCCGACCGCTTCGGCGGCGGCCGGCTGGTGGTGGCCGGCGTCCTCCTGACCGTGCTCGGCACCGTGCCGCTGGCCTTGCTGGAGGTGCACACAAGCTATCTCTGGCTCTCCGCCGTGCTGGTGGTGCGCGGCTTCGGCATGGTGCTGTCGGCGATGCCGGCGATGACGGTGGCTTTGGCCTCGCTGCCGAAGGAGCGGGTGCCGGACGGGGTGCCGCTGCTCAACATCCTCGACCGCACCGGCGCCTCGATCGGCGCGGCGCTGGCGGTGGCGCTGTTCGGCCTGTTCCTGCCGCCCGGCCCGGCCTACCCGATGGGGGCGCTGGCCGCCTTCGACGCCACGCACGGCATCCTGGCGCTGGTCGCCGCGCTGCCGCTGCTGCCGGCGCTCCTGCTGCTGCGGGCGGAGCGGCGGGCCTAGAGACCGTCTGATAATGCTACTGGCGCGGCCGTCTGACGGCGGACTCGAAGCTTCCGGTGCTCACGGAGTATAACGTCCGCTGCGCGCCGGTTCTCGAAGCCACCACAGGCCGACTCACGCCAGCGCATTCTCAAACGATCTCTTAGCGCGGCCGGCCGCGGCGCTGCTGCGGCCGGCGCCGATCGGGCCGGGGAGCGGCCGGGCGCGCCGGCGGGGGGGGGGGGGTGGGGGGGGGCAGACGGGCGGAGCCGGGCCCCCGCGC
>NZ_JASATH010000125.1:0-23724 GCF_038440215.1 Inquilinus sp. OTU3971
GAGGGGAGGGGGGACTCATTTCTCTTTCGGTCGATGGCTTTGCGAACCTCCAAAATGGCCCGAGAGACGTTCTGAAAAGGTCTCGCAAGCGGGAGAGGCAACGCAATGAATTTTCAGGTCTTTCTCGCTGCCGCCAGCACCCGGTCGATGAAGGCATCCGCCGCGCCGAGGTGGCGGGCGGGGTCGCGCAGGGCGGGCCAGTCGATCGGTGCTTCGGAGGCTTCGGCCAGCAGGTCGAACAGATGGCGACCGGAGGCGGTGGCTTTCGCCGCCGCCTCCTTGACCAGGCGCTGCGCCTCGGGGCGCGGCATGTGGACGGCGAGGGCGAAGCTCGCCGCCTCGGCCAGCAGCAGGCCGTGCGACGCCTCGAACTGGTTCGCCATCCGGGCCGCGTCGACCGTCAGGCTGCCGGCCACGGCCAGGGCATGGCGCAGCGCCGCGCCCGTGGCGACCGCCATCTGCGGCAGGGCCAGCCACTCGACCGGCCAGGCGGCGCCGTCGCGCTCATGCTCGTGCAGCATCGCCTGCTGCAGCTGGCCGACCATGCCGGCGTTGAAGCGGGCCAGGGCGACCAGCGTCTCCGGCCCCACCGGATTCGATTTTTGCGGCATGGTAGACGACCCGCCGCCCGCGCCCGGCCGCACCTCCGCCACCTCGGTCTGGGCCAGGAGGATCAGGTCGCGGCCCAGCTTGCCGAGCGTGCCGGTGACCAGCGCCAGCCAGCCGGCGAATTCGGCGATGCCGTCGCGCTGGCTATGCCAGGGCATCGGCGGCACGGCGAGGTCGAGGATCTCGGCCAGCGCCGCCTCGACCTTGACGCCGTCCGCGCCCAGCGCCCCGAGCGTGCCGCTGGCACCGCCGAAGGAGAGCAGCAGCAGGCGGGGCTTCAGCTCCTGCAGACGGTCGCGGTCGCGCAGCAGCGGCGCCAGCCAGCCCGCTGCCTTGAGGCCGAAGGAGACCGGCGTCGCCTGCTGCGACCGGGTGCGGCCCGGCATCACCGTGGCGCGATGGGCGTCGGCGAGCCCGGCCAGCGCCTCGATCAACGCCGCCAGCCGGCCCTCCAGGACCGCGATCACCCGGCGCAGCCGCAGCACCAGCCCGGTGTCGAGGATGTCCTGGCTGGTGGCGCCCCAATGCACCGCCTGCGCCGCCTCTTCGCCCGCCGACGCCGCCACCGCCTGGCGCAGCGCCGCGACCAGGGCCGGCACCGGCACGCCGTCCTCCGCCGTCTTCGCGGCCAGCGCCGCTGGGTCGGGGATGAGGGCGCCGGCGGCCGCGGCGATGGCGCTGGCCGCCGCGGCCGGGATCACGCCGCAGCGCGCCTCGGCCTCGGCCAGCGCGCCCTCGACCCGCAGCATCGCCCGCAGCGCCGCGTGGTCGCTGAACAGGACGGCGGTCTCGGCGTCGGAGAGGAGCGGGCCGGTGAGGGCGGAATCGAAGGGCGAGACGGTCATGGCCTGCGGCACGATCTGGATCGGGAGGCGTATTGCCTCTCCCGCCTGGCGGGAGAGGTCGGGCTCGCGTCAGCGAGACCGGGTGAGGGCTGGCCCAGGCCTCGACAAAATCCCCTCACCCGGAGCCGCTTCGCGTCTCCGACCTCTCCCGCAAGCGGGAGAGGCAAAAACGAACTGTGCCGTCTCTTACACCGCTTCCAGCGCCAGGGCGATGCCCTGGCCGACGCCGATGCACATCGTGGCCAGGGCGCGGCGGCCAGCCCCGAGGCTCAGCTGCAGCGCCGCGGTGCCGGCGAGGCGGGCGCCGGACATGCCGAGGGGGTGGCCCAGCGCGATGGCGCCGCCATTCGGGTTCACCTGTGGCGCGTCGTCCGGCAGGCCGAGGTCGCGGGTCACCGCCAGGGCCTGGCTGGCGAAGGCCTCGTTCAGCTCGATCACGTCGAAATCGCCGATCGAGAGGCCGAGCCGCGCCAGCAGCTTGCGGCTGGCCGGGGAGGGGCCGAAGCCCATGATCCGCGGCTCGACGCCCGCCGTGGCGCCGCCGAGCACGCGGGCGATCGGGGTCAGGCCGTGGCGCGCCGCCCCGGCCTCCGACGCCACGATCAGCGCCGCGGCGCCGTCATTGACGCCCGAGGCGTTGCCGGCGGTGACGGTGCCGCCCTTGCGGAACGGGGTGGGCAGCGCCGCCAGCTTGTCCAGCGAGGTCTGGCGCGGATGCTCGTCGCGGTCGACCACCACCGGCTCGGCTTTCTTCTGCGGGATGGTGACCGGGACGATCTCGCGCGCCAGCCTGCCATTGGCCTGGGCGGCCAGAGCCTTCTGCTGGCTGCGCAGGGCGAAGGCGTCCTGGTCGGCACGGGTGACGCGGAACTGCTCGGCCACGTTCTCGCCGGTCTCCGGCATGGAATCGGTGCCGTACAGCTGCTCCATCCGCGGGTTGACGAAGCGCCAGCCGATGGTGGTGTCGTAGACCGCAGCCGCTCGAGCGAAGGCCGTTTCGGCCTTCGGCATGACAAACGGCGCGCGCGACATGCTCTCGGCGCCGCCGGCCAGCATCAGCTCGGCTTCGCCGGCCTTGATGGCGCGGGCGGCGATGGTGACGGCATCGAGGCCGGAGCCGCAGAGGCGGTTGATGGTCGAGCCGGGGATCCCGGCCGGCAGCCCGGCCAGCAGCAGGGCCATGCGGGCGAGGTTGCGGTTGTCCTCGCCAGCCTGGTTGGCGCAGCCGAGGACGACGTCGTCGACCGCCTCCCAGTCGACCTTGGTATGGCGCTCGACCAGCGCCTTGAGCGGGATCGCGGCGAGGTCGTCGGCGCGGACGGCGGACAGGGCGCCGGCATAGCGGCCGATCGGGGTGCGCAGATAGGCGCAGATATAGGCGTCGCGGCTCATGCGGCCTCTCCATGGGCGATGCGGGTGCGCTCTTTCAGGTCGCGCAGCGTCTTCAGCTCGAGCGCCGAGGGCGGCGGCGTTTCCTCGAGGTTGTCGGCGAAGCGGACGGTCCAGCCGCAGCTGTCCTGCACCTGCTCGCGGGTCGCGCCCGGATGCAGCGAGACCACGGTGAATTCCTTGGTCACGGGGTCGGGGCGCCAGACCGCGAGGTCGGTGACCAGCAGGGTCGGGCCCTTGGTGGTGACGCCGTACCGGGCGCGGTCGTCGCCGCCGGTGCCGTGGCCGAGCGAGGTGAAGAAGTCGATGGTCTCCACCATGCCGCGCTTGCTCTGCTTCATGGTGATGAAGATCTCGCCCGAGGATGTCGCGATCTCCGGCGCGCCGCCGCCGCCCGGCAGGCGGACCGAGGGCTTGTGGTAGTCGCCGATCACCGTGGTGTTGATGTTGCCGAAGCGGTCGAGCTGGGCAGCGCCGAGGAAGCCGATCGTGACCCGCCCGCCCTGCAGCCAGTAGCGGAACATCTCCGGCACCGAGACGGTGGTGACGGCGGTGTCGCACAGCTCGCCGTCGCCGATCGACAGCGGCAGCACCTCCGGCGCGGTGCCGATGGTGCCGGATTCGTAGATCAGGGTGATGTCCGGGGCGTGGGTCAGCCGCGCCACGTTGCAGGCGGCGGACGGCGCGCCGATGCCGACGAAGCAGACATCGTCGTTGCGCAGCGCCCGGGCCGCCGCGATGGTCATCATTTCGTCGGGGGTGAAGGTCTCTGTGGTCATCTCACACCGCCAAGTCCCGGAACACACCAAACCTGTCATGCCCGGGCTTGACCCGGGCATCCAGGGAATGTCGATGCCGCTCCGGGTGGCCCCTGGATCGCCGGGTCAAGCCCGGCGATGACAATAAGGGGGAAGGGCTTCCAATCACCGTCACGCCCTCCCGCTCAGCGTCGCGACCCGGCCGGCGAAGGCGTCAGGGCCGCTGTCGATCACGTTGGTCTGCATCCAGGCCAGGAAGGCGTCGCGGTCGGTCGCGATCCTGTCCCAGGCCAGGTAGAAGGCGTTGTCGCGCGGATAATAGCCATGGGCGTAGGACGGGTGGGCGCCGCCTGGCACATGGACGATCGAGGTCACGGTCCAGCGCGGCAGCACGCAGGCATTGGGGTGGATGTCGTCGAAGTCGTCGACGATCTCCTCCACCGTCACCACCGACCGCTTCGCCGCCAGCACCGCCTCCTTCTGCACGCCGACGATGCCCTCGATCAGCACGTCGCCGCGGCGGTTCGCCTTCTGGGCGTGGATGAAGGACACGTCCGGGCGGATCGCCGGTACGGCGGCCAGGGTCTCGCCGGTGAAGGGGCAGGTGACCGATTTGATGTTCGGGTTCACCTCGGCCAGGCCGGCGCCGCGATAGCCGCGGAACACGGCGCAGGGCAGGCCGGCGGCCCCGGCCTCATAGGCATTGGCCATGGCGGCGTGGGAGTGCTCCTCGATCTCGACCGGGTTCGGCCAGCCCTTCTCGACCGCGTCGCGCAGCCGGCGCAGCAGGCCGACGCCGGGGTTGCCGGCATAGGAGAAGACCAGCCTGGCCGCGCAGCCCATGCCGATCATCTGGTCATAAACCAGGTCGGGCGTCATCCGCACCAGGGTCAGGCCGCGCCTTCCCTGGCGGATCGCCTCATGCGCGGCGGCGTGCGGGATCAGATGGGTGAAGCCCTCGAAGGCCGCGGTGTCGCCGTCGTGGAGGTTGTCGGCGACGGCCTCGGCCAGGGTCTGGAATGTGGCCATGAACTCTCTCAGATCTCGAAGAAGACGGTCTCGCCGTCGCCCTGCATGCGGATGTCGAAGCGGTAGCGGCCGGGGCCGTCGGCCTGGGCGACCAGGGTGCCGCGGCGGGCCTCGGGCACCGCCAGCAGCACCGGGTCGCTCGCGTTGGCGGCCTCCTCCGGGAAGTAGATCCGGGTGTAGCAATGCACCAGCATGCCGCGCATGAAGACGATGACGCTGAGATGCGGTGCCTGGCCCGGCCCCGGCGCGCCCGGCCGGATGGTGTCGAAGACGAAGCGCCGCTCCGGATCCGTGCCGGTGCCGCAGCGGCCGAAGCCGGTGAACCCGTCATTGGCGGTGCGCTGCGGCCCCGGGAACACGCCCTTGGAATCCGCCTGCCAGATCTCGACCAGCGCGTCCTCGATCGGCTGGCTGGCGCCGTCCAGCACCCGGCCGCTGACGCGGATGCGCTCGCCCGGCACGGCGTCGCCGGCGATGGTGCCGTCGGCGATCTGCGGGAAGTCGTAGCCATATTGCCGCGGCGTCAACCCGTAGGCGAAGAAGGGGCCGACCGTCTGCGACCCGGTCTGGGGAAGCTTCGCCACGATCAGCCCTCCATCGGCGTCGCCAGGCGCCCGCGCAGCACGATGTCGAATTCGTAGCCGAGCGCGACTTCCGGCTCGGTGAGGTCGAGCTTGAAGGCCGCGATCAGGCGCTCGCGCCCGGCCGGGTCGGGGATGCTGTTGAACATCGGGTCCAGCGTGTGCAGCGGGTCGCCGGGGAAGTACATCTGCGTCACCAGCCTTGTGGCGAAGGCCGGGCCGAACAGCGAGAAATGGATGTGCTGCGGCCGCCAGGCGTTGGCATGGTTGCGCCAGGGATAGGCGCCCGGCGTGATGGTGAGGAAGCGGTAGCGGCCCTCGGCGTCGGTGACGCAGCGGCCGGCGCCCAGGAAGTTCGGGTCCAGCGGTGCGTCATGCTGGTCGGATTTGTGGATGTAGCGGCCGGCGGCGTTGGCCTGCCACAGCTCGACCAGCGTGTTCGCCACCGGCCGTGCATCCTCATCCAATACCCGACCGGTGACGATGATGCGCTCGCCCAGCGGCTCGCCATTGACCCGGCCGTTGCGGGTCAAATCGGCCTCGCCCGCCGGCGCCGCGGCGGCGGAGAAAGCCGGGCCCTGGTGCTCGGACAGCGCGCCGGTCAGCGGGATCAGCGTCTGCGACGGCGCGCGCAGCACGGTCGAGCGGTAGCCCTCGTAGAGATGGGGCGGATGGATGCGCCAGTCGCGCGGCTGGAAGCTCACTTCTTCTCCTCCCGGGCAACGCCGTCGCGTTCGGCGAAGACCTGCTTGGCGATGGCGAAGGCCGCGTTGGCCGCCGGCACGCCGGCATAGACCGCGACATGCAGCAGCGCCTCGCGGATGTCCTCCGGCGTGGCACCGGTGTTGGCGGTGGCGCGGATATGCATCGCCAGCTCCTCATGATGACCCAGCGCGGCCAGGAGGGCGATGGTCAGCATCGACCGCTCGCGATGGGTCAACTGCGGCCGGCTCCACACCCCGCCCCAGGCGCCGCGGGTGATGAACTCCTGGAACGGCGCGTCGAATTCGGTGGTGCGGGCCTGGGCGCGATCGACATGGGCGTCGCCCAGCACGGTGCGGCGCACCGCCATGCCCTGGTCGTGCAGCGGGTCAGCCATGCCCCACCTCCTTGTCGACTCCCTCCTCGATGAAACCGCGGATCAGCCCGGCCAGCAGCTCCGGCGCCTCGACGCAGGGCAGGTGACCGGCGCCGGGGATGTCCTGGTAGCGCGCGCCGGCGATCAGGGCGGCGAGGGACCGCACCAGCTCCGGCTTGGTGGCGATGTCCTCGGTGCCGCACAGGCACAGGGTCGGTACTGCAACGCCCTGCGCCGCCGCGGTCAGGTCGCCGTCGCGCAGGGCGGCGCAGGCGCGGATATAGCCGTCGGCCGGGGTGCGGCTGAGCATGTTGCGGGCGATCGCGACCAGATCCGGCTGCCGCGCCCGGAACCCGGCCGAGAACCAGCGCTCCATCGTCGCCTCGGCGATGCTGGCGACGCCGCCGGCCTCGACCCCGGCGATCCGCGCCTGCCAGGCCTCGGCGGTGCCGATCTTGTGGCCGGTGTCGCAGAGGATCAGCCGTCCGACCAGGTCCGGCCGCAGCTTGGCGAGGCCGAGCGCGATCATGCCGCCGATCGACAGGCCGACCACCGTCGCCCGGCCGATCCCGCTGGCATCCAGCAGCGCGGCGAGATCGGCGGCATGGGCCTCGATGCTGTCGCCGCCCTCGCTGCCGGACAGGCCGTGGCCGCGCTTGTCGTAGCGCAGGGTCCGATGATCGGAGAACTGGGGCACCACCGCATCCCAGATGCGGAAATCGGTGCCGACCGAGTTGATGAAGACCAGGGCGGGCGCGTCGCGCGGACCCCTGTCCTCGACATGCAGCACGATGCCGTTCGCCTTGACCGCGTCCATCCCTTGCCCTGGCTCGCTTCCTGCGGTTCGTCCCGCCATGATGCCGCACTGTGCGCGGCCAGGACAGTTATGTAAAATGAGGAATTCGCCGGAAAACATAACCTGGGGATTATGGTGCAGCGTGATGGTGCGGCGGCGATCGAGCGGCGGATCAAGCTCCGCCACCTGCAATGCTTCCTCGAGGCGGTGCGGCTGCGCAGCGTGGTGGCCGCGGCCGACGCGCTGGGGATCAGCCAGCCGGCGGTGTCGAAGACCCTGCGCGAGCTGGAGGAGGCGCTGGGCGCGCCGATGTTCGACCGCAGCCGCAAGGGCGTGGTGCTGACCCCGTTCGGCCGCACCTTCCTGCACCATGCCGGCACCAGCGTCACGGCGCTGCGCCAGGGCATCGAGAGCGTGGTGCGGGCCCGGGCGGCGGGAGAGGAGCTGCTGCGCGTCGGCGTGCTGCCGACCGTGGCCGGGCAGATGATGCCGGCGGCGCTGGAGCGGTTCCGCACCGCCTGCCCCGGCGTGGTGGTGCGGGTGGTGGACGGGCCGAACCAGATGCTGCTGGGCCAGCTGCGCGTCGGCGGGCTGGACCTGGTGCTCGGCCGGCTGGCGGAGCCGGAGCAGATGACCGGCCTGTCCTTCGAGCATCTCTATTCCGAGCGCATCGCCTTCGCCGTGCGGCCCGGCCATCCGCTGCTGTCGCGCCCGTCCCTGGCCATCCGCGACATCAGCGGCTTTCCGGTGATCGCGCCGCCGCCCGGCTCGGTGATCGGGCCGACGGTCGACAAGCTGCTGATCGCCGCCGGGGTGGGGGCACTGCCCAACCGGATCGAGAGCGTCTCGCCCACCTTCGGCCGCTCCTACACCCGCCGTACCGATACAGTCTGGATCATCTCGCGCGGCGCCGTGGCCCAGGATGTGGAGGAGGGCGTGCTGGCCGAGCTGCCGATCGACGACGGCGATTCCACCGGCCCGGTCGGGCTGACCATGCGAGCCGAGGTGCCGCCGACCGATGCCGGTCGGATCTTCATGGCCATGGTGCGCGACGCGGCGCGCGAGGTGCGGGGCGCCTGAATGAGGACAATGATCCGGCCCGGCGTCGGGCGCGCCCTGTGGTAGGCTCATTCCGTTCGGAAAGGGTGCCGAACCCGTGATGACGAGAGGCCGCCGCGTGCCTCGACTTCAGACAGGGAGACCGCCCATGGCCATGAGGCCCGACCCGACCTTCCACGCCTCGCCCAAGCTGGCGATGGAAGCCCCGCCCGAAGACTTCGCCTACACGCTGCTGCTCAGCCCGGACTTCTCGCAGCCCGACGCGCTGGCGGTGATCGACGTCAAGCCCGGCTCGCCGACCTACAGCCGGATCGTCCACACCGTGGCGATGCCGCACAAGGGCGACGAGTTCCATCATTTCGGCTGGAACGCCTGCTCCTCTTCCCTGTCGCCGCTGACCGGCCACGCCTTCCTGGAGCGGCGCTACCTGATCATCCCGGGCATCCGTTCGTCCCGGATCTATGTCGTGGACACCAAGCCCGACCCGACCCAGGCGAAGATCCACAAGGTGATCGAGCCGGAGGAGGTGTTCCGGAAGACCGGCTACTCCCGGCCGCACACCGTGCATTGCGGCCCGGACGGCATCTATGTCTCGACCCTCGGCGGCGGCGGGAAGGACGGCACCGACGGCCCGCCCGGCATCTTCATCATGGATTGCGAGACCTTCGACGTGCTGGGCCGCTGGGAGATCGACCGCGGGCCGCAGGAGCTGCACTACGATTTCTGGTGGAACCTGCCGCGCGACTACATGGTGAGCAGCGAATGGGGGCTGCCGCCGCAATTCGAGAACGGCATCGTGCCGGAGGACCTGCTGGCCAACAAATACGGCCACCGGGTGCATTTCTGGGACCTGCGGGCCCGGCGCAACGTCCAGACCATCGACCTCGGCGCCAACCACCAGATGGCGCTGGAGATCCGGCCGGCGCATGACCCGGCGAAGGAGTATGGCTTCCTCGGCGTCGTGGTCGACACCACCAACCTCGAAGGCTCGATCTGGACCTGGTGGCGCGAGGGCGGCCGGTTCCATATCGAGAAGACGGCGACGATCCCGCCCGAGCCGGCGGAGGCGGACCGGCTGCCGCCGCTGCTGAAGGGGTTCGGCGCGGTGCCGCCGCTGGTGTCGGACATCGACCTGTCGCTCGACGACCGCTTCCTCTACGTCTCCTGCTGGGGCACCGGCGAGATGCGGCAATACGATGTCAGGGAGCCCCGGAAGCCGAAGCTCGCCGGCTCGGTCAGCATCGGCGGCATCGACCGGCGCGCGCCGCATCCGAACGGCAAGGCCTATGCCGGCGGGCCGCAGATGGTCGAGATCAGCCGCGACGGCAAGCGGGTGTACTGGACCAACTCGCTGTACTCGACCTGGGACGACCAGTTCTATCCGGACGGCGTGCCGGGTGCCCAGGTGATGGCCCAGGCCGGGCCGGATGGCGGGCTGGAGCTGGCCAAGGACTACTGGGTCGAGTTCCCGAAGGGCTACCGGGCGCATCAGGTCCGGCTGCAGGGCGGCGACTGCTCGACCGATAGCTTCTGCTACCCCTCGGCCTGACGATGGCGGAGGCGGCCGGCCTGTGGCTGGCGGTGGTGGCGAGCGGCCTCTATCACGGGATCAATCCCGGGATGGGCTGGCCGCTTGCGGTCTCGGCCGGGCTGATGGAGCGCAGCCCGCGCGCCCTGGTGGCGGCGCTGGGGCCGCTCACCATCGGCCATCTGCTGGCAATGGCGGTGGTGATCCTGCCCTTCGCCCTGCTGGTGACGCTGGTGGCCTGGCAGCAGCCGATCCGGATCGGCGCCAGCCTGCTGGTGATCGGCTTCGGCGTGTTCCGCCTCCTGAACCGGCGCCACCCGCGGGCGCTGGCGCGGATCCGGCCAACCCAGCTGGGGCTCTGGGCCTTCGCCGTGGCGACGGCGCATGGCGCCGGGCTGATGCTGGTGCCGATCTATCTCGGCCTGTGCCGGGCGGCCGGCAGCGACCAGGCGGCCGGGACGCTGATCGGCGGCGACCTCGGCATGGGCGTGCTGGTCTCTGCCGTCCATTCCGTCGCCATGGTCGCGGCCGGCGGCGCCTTCGCCTGGCTGGTGTACCGGTATCTGGGGCTGAAGGCAGTGGCCCGCAGCTGGTTCAATCTCGACATCGTCTGGGCCGGCAGCCTGATCCTGGTCGGCGGCCTGTCGCTGGGGCTCGCGCTGCACGGCGGGATGTGACTCGATTCTCAGACCAAATGTGAAGACCCGCCCTTCCAGCGCGCGGCAGCGTTGCGCGACAAGCCCTTGTCCCGGATCGCGGTCTGGGCCGAAGCTTGACTCGTTTCTCATCATCCCCGCGGGGGCGGGCAGCGCTCGACCGGCACCACTGCCCGGGCGGCATGGCGCGGGCCGGGGCGTGCCGCGTGCAAGCGAGACCGGAGCGGATGTCGTTCGTCAGCAGGATCACCGGGGCCGGCAAGGCACCCGGCCGCGCCATGCCGGCGCCTGGCTTCGTCGAGTTCGTCGGCCTGATCGCCTTCATGATGGCGCTGATCTCGCTGTCGATCGACAACCTGCTGCCGGCCTTCGGCGCCATCCAGTCCGATCTCGGCATCGCCGACGCCAATTCGCTGCAATATGTGCTGACCGCCTACATGGCCGGCTTCGGGGTGATGCAGCTGGTCTACGGCCCGATTTCGGACGTGATCGGGCGGCGGCCGACGCTGATGATCGGGCTGACCATCTACACCTTCGGCAGCGTCCTGGCGATCGTCGCCCATGGCTTCGAATGGCTGCTGGTCGCGCGGGTGGTGCAGGGCATGGGCGCCGCCGCGGCGCGCGTGCTGACCGTCACCATCGTGCGCGACCGCTACTCCGGCCGCGAGATGGCGCGGGTGATGTCGCTGACCATGATGGTGTTCATCATCGTGCCGATCCTCGCCCCGGCGATCGGCCAGGGCTTCCTGTTCCTCGGCGGCTGGCACGCGATCTTCGTCAGCATGCTGGTGCTGGCCCTGGTGCAGATCGTCTGGTTCAACCTGCGCATGCCCGAGACGCTGCATCCGGAATATCGCAAGCGGTTCTCGCCGTCCCAGATCGCCGGCGCCGCCCGGCGCTGCGTCACCACCCGGGTGTCGATCGGCTATGCCACCGCCATGGGGCTGATGATGGGGGCGCTGATGTCCTATCTCGGCTCGTCCCAGGCGATCTTCGAGACCGATGTCTACGCCCTCGGCACCCTGTTCCCGATGGCCTTCGGGCTGATCGCGGCGGTGATGGGCTTCGCCTCCTTCCTCAACTCCCGGCTGGTGCGCCGGCTGGGCATGCGGCGCCTGTCGCACACCGGCATCCTGGGCTTCGTTGCCATCGGCGCGCTGCAGGTGGTGTTCGCCTTCGCCTTCGGCGGCAAGCCGCCCTTGTTCCTGTTCGGCGTGGTGCTGGCCGCCAACATGTTCCTGTTCAGCCTGACCGTGCCGAACTTCAACGCCATGGCGATGGAGCCGCTGGGCGACGTCGCCGGCACCGCCTCCTCGGTGTTCGGCAGCTACACCACGATCGTCAGCGCGGTGCTGGGCGCCGTCGTCGGCCAGGCCTTCGACGGCACGGTGGTGCCACTGGCCTTCGGCTATTTCGGCCTCGGCCTCCTCGCCCTGCTGATCGTGCTGTGGACCGAGCGCGGCCGGCTGTTCGTGCCGCACCATCCCGACCCCGTCCGCTGAACCAGGAGACCATGAGATGCGCCAGCAGACCTCGTTCCTGTTCGACCTCGACGGCACGCTGGTCGACAGCGTCTACCACCACGTCATGGCCTGGCGCGAGGCGCTGGATGCCGAGGGCATCGAGCTGTCGGTCTGGCGCATCCACCGCAAGATCGGCATGAGCGGCGGGCTGTTCACCAACATGCTGCTGCGCGAGACCGGCCTGGACATCAGCGACGAGCGGGTCGAGCGGCTGCGCCGTCGCCACGCCGAGGCCTATAACCGCCATTCCGAGCAGAGCGTGCCGCTGCCCGGCGCGCGTGAGCTGCTGGCCTGGCTGACCGAGGCCGGCATCCCCTGGGCCATCGCCACCAGCGGCCGGATGGAGACGGCGCGGCCGGTCTTGGAGAATCTCGGCGTCGATTTCGACAAGGTCCCGGTCGTCACCCGCGACCTGGTGAAATACGCCAAGCCCGACCCCGACCTGTTCCTGGCCGCGGCCGAGAAGCTGGGCGTGCCGATCGAGCGCGCCCATGTCGTCGGCGACAGCGTCTGGGACATGCTGGCGGCGCAGCGGGCGCGGGCGCTGGGCATCGGCTTCCTGTCGGGCGGCTACGGCCAGGACGAGCTGGAGCGCGCCGGCGCCTACCGTGTCTTCGAGGACCCGGCCGACATGCTGCTGCATATCGACGAGGTCGGCGGCAGACGCTGAGATCGTCTGATACTGCTACTGGCGCGGCCGTCTGACGGCGGACTCGAAGCTTCCGGTGCTCACGCACCAAACGTGCGCTGCGCTCCGGTTCTCGAAACCACCGCCAGCCGACTCACGCCAGCGCAGTCTCAGGCGATCTCAGGGTCGCGCGTAAGCGATCCGTAAGCCGGGGCCGGTCAGGATTCCGTCAGCCGCAACGGGCGGCGGGACCTGGAGGCATCGACATGCTGGCATTGCTCGACGAACCGGGCCTGGAGCGGGACGACGTGCTCGGGGCGCTGGACCGGCTGGCCCATGGCGTGGCGCTGGTAGCGCCCGGCGGGCGCGTCCTGTTCCTGAACGGCGCGGCGGAGGACATTGTCGGCGCCCGCGACGGGCTGGCGATCGGCCCGGGCCGGGTGCTGCGGCTGGGGCGGCCGGCCGAGGACGCGGCGTTGCAGCGGCTGATCGCGCAGGCTCAGCCGGGCTGCCTCGCCGTCAGCCGGCCCTCGGGTGCGCGGTCCTATGCGGTGCAGGTGGCGCCGCTCGGCTCCGTGCTGCGGCCGGCGGACCGGCCCCCGGCGCCGGCGCTGCTGCTGATCCTCGACCCCGATTCCGGGCCGGAGCCGCGGCCGGCGACGCTGCAGCGCCTGTACGGCCTGACCGCCGCCGAGGCGCGGGTGGCGCTGCTGACCCTGCGCGGCGCCGGGCTGCGGCCGATCGCCGACGAGCTGTCGGTCTCCGTCTCCACCGTCCGCATCCACCTGCAGCGCGTGTTCGAGAAGACCGGCACGCATCGCCAGGCCGCCCTGGTGCGGCTGCTGCTGGGTGCCGGGCTGGTCGCAGGAGGATAAGACCGTTCCGCCTCGCCAAGCCCGGGCATCAAGACGAAGCTCATGAGCCTCTATTAAGCTCGCATTTCAAAATTTAGCTTGAGCTACATTTGAATCGGTGCGAGGGATTCGCGTCGGGATGGCGATGCGAAGGAAGAAGCTCATGGCGAGGTCGAAGATCCGGGGCGTACTGGCGGCGGCGCTGGCACTGGCGGGCGTGCTGGCGGCCGGGAGTGCCTGGGCGGAAGGGGCGCGGCCGAAGCGCATCGTCACCACCTTCACCATCCTGCAGGACATGGCCCAGCAGGTGGCCGGCAATGCGGCGATCGTCGAATCGATCACCAAGCCGGGGGCGGAGATCCACGACTACGACCCGACGCCGCTCGACGTGGTCAAGGCGCAGGACGCCGACCTGGTGCTGTGGAACGGCCTGGGCCTCGAGCGCTGGTTCGAGAAGTTCTTCCAGGGTGTCAAGGACGTGCCGAGCGTGGTGGTGACCGACGGCATCCAGCCGGTGTCGATCACCGAAGGCCCCTACACCGACAAGCCGAACCCGCACAGCTGGATGTCGCCGGCCAATGCGGTCGTCTATGTCGAGAACATCAGGAAGGCGCTGGTCGCGCTCGACCCGGCCAACGCCGCCACCTACGACCGCAACGCCGCCGCCTACACCGCCGAGCTGAAGGCGCTGGACGCGCCGATCCGCGAGGCGCTGGCGAAGATCCCGGCCGACCAGCGCATGCTGGTCAGCTGCGAGGGCGCCTTCTCCTACCTCGCCCGCGACTACGGGCTGAAGGAAGGCTACCTTTGGGCCGTCAACGCCGACGAGGAGGGCACGCCGCAGCAGATCCGCAAGGTGATCGACACGGTGCGCCGCGACCATGTGCCGGTGGTGTTCTGCGAGAGCACGGTCAACGACAAGGCGATGCGACAGGTGGCGCAGGAGACCGGCGCCCGCTTCGGCGGCACGCTGTATGTCGACAGCCTGACCACGGATGACGGGCCGGCGCCGACCTATCTGGCCATGCTGCGCTACAACGCCAAGCTGATCCAGGACGGCTTCAATGTCGGCCAGTGACGCCCCGTCGATCGCCGTCTCCGGCGTCACCGTCCGCTACCGCGCCGGCAACGTCGCGCTGAGCGACGTGTCGCTGATGCTGGACCGGCCCAGCATCTGCGGCCTGATCGGCATGAACGGCAGCGGCAAGTCGACCCTGTTCAAGGCGATCATGGGCTTCGTCACGCCGGCTGCCGGCTCGGTCTCGATCTGCGGCCGGCCGGTGGCCTGGGCGCAGAAGGCCAACATCGTCGCCTATGTGCCGCAGACCGAGGAGGTCGACTGGAGCTTCCCGGTCTCGGTCCGCGACGTGGTGATGATGGGGCGGCAGGGGCGGATGGGATTCCTGCGCATCCCCTCGGCCGCCGACCGCGCGGCGGTGGCGGCCAGCCTGGAGCGGGTGGGGATGCAGGATTTCGCCGGCCGCCAGATCGGCGAACTGTCCGGCGGCCAGCGCAAGCGGGTGTTCCTGGCCCGGGCGCTGGCGCAGGAGGCGCGGATCATCCTGCTGGACGAGCCCTTCACCGGCGTCGACGTCAAGACCGAGCGCGCCATCACCGGCATCCTGGCGGGGCTGCGCGACGCCGGCCATTTGATCCTGGTGTCGACCCACAACCTGGCGAGCGTGCCGGAGTTCTGCGACCAGGCGGCGCTGATCCACCGCAGCCTGGTCGCCTTCGGCCCGGTCGAGGCGGTGTTCACCGCCGACAACCTGGCCCGCACCTTCGGCGGCGCGCTGCACCAACTGCCCTTCGGCCTGACCGGCGTGGCCGAGCCCCGGCTGCTGCGGGCGGCGGGATGACCGGGCTGCTCGACCTGCTGGCCGAGCCCTTCGGCTACCAGTTCATGGTCAAGGCCATCCTCGGCGGCGGCGCGGTCGGGGCGGTCTGCGCCGTGCTGTCCTGCTTCGTCACGCTGAAGGGGTGGTCGCTGCTGGGCGACGCGCTGTCCCATGCCGTGGTGCCGGGCGTCGCCATCGCCTATCTGGCGGGCGCGCCCTTCCTGCTCGGCGCCGTGCTGTCCGGCCTGTTCGCGGTGCTCGGCATCGGCGCGATCGAGCGCGCCACCCGGCTGCGCAGCGATGCGGTGATCGGCGTCGTCTTCACCGCCTTCTTCGCCCTCGGGCTGCTGCTGATCTCGCTCTATCCCAGCAACCTGCGGCTGACCACGATCCTGTTCGGCAACCTGCTGGGCATCGCCGATGCCGATCTGTGGCAGCTCTTCGCCGTCGGCGCCGGCTGCCTCTTGGTGGTCGCGGTCAAGTGGAAGGACCTGCTGCTGTACTGCTTCGACGCGCAGCACGCCCGCGCCATCGGCCTGCCGACCGGGCGGCTGCACCTGCTGCTGCTCGGCCTCTTGTCGCTGACCGCGGTGGCGGCGCTGCAGGCGGTCGGGGCTCTGCTGGTCGTCGCCATGCTGATCACCCCCGGCGCCACCGCCCATCTGCTGACCGACCGCTTCCCGCGCATGCTGGTCCTGGCCGCGGCAATGGGGGCGGTGACGGCGATGGCCGGCGCCTATGCCAGCTATTTCCTCGACGGCTCGACCGGCGGGCTGATCGTGCTGGCCCAGACCGCCCTGTTCCTGCTGGCGCTGGCCCTGGCGCCGAAGCACGGTCTGCTGCGGCGGGCGACGGCCGTGACCGAGGAGGCCGCGCCGTGACCGCCCTCCTGTCCCTGCTCGAGGCCGCGGCCGAGCCGCTGCGGCACGGCTTCATGGTCGAGGCGATGCTGATCGCCGCCTTCGTCGGCACGGTCTGCGCCGTCCTATCCTGCTTCGTGGTGCTGAAGGGCTGGGCGCTGGTCGGCGACGCGGTCTCGCACGCCGTGCTGCCCGGCATCATCCTGGCCTATGTCGCCGGGCTGCCGATGTCGCTCGGCGCCGTCGCCAGCGGCATGGCCTGCGTGCTGTCGGCCGGGGCGATCGAGGCGCGCTGCCGGGTCAAGAGCGACGCCGTGCTCGGCATCGCCTTCACCGGCTTCCTGGCGCTCGGCATGGTGCTGCTGGTGGCGACGCCGAGCGATATCCACTTCATGCATGTGCTGTTCGGCAACCTGTTGGGCATCGAGCCGGCGGACAAGATCCAGACCCTTGCGGTCGGCTCGGTCACGCTCGTGGCCGTGCTGCTGCTGCGCAAGGACCTGATCCTGTTCTGCTTCGACCCCGGCCAGGCCCGGGTGATGGGGATCTCGCCGCGGCGGCTGGAGCTGATCCTGCTGGCCCTGGTCGCCGCCACCATCGTCGCGGCGCTGCAGGCGGTGGGCGTGGTGCTGGTGATGGCGATGCTGGTGACGCCGGGCTGCATCGGCCTGCTGCTGGCCGACCGCTTCGGCCGGGTGATGGCGGCGGCGGTCGGCTCGGCGGTGCTGTCGAGCGTGCTCGGCACCCTGCTCAGCTTCTGGCTCGACGGCGCCACCGGCCCGACGATCGTCGTGGTCCAGGCGCTGCTGTTCGCGCTGGCCTTCCTGTTCGCGCCGAAGAAGGGCCTGCTGCGGTCGCCAATCCGCAGGACCGCGCCGACATCATCGCCGACCTGACGTCGGTGCCCTGAGTCGCAAAAAAAGGGCCGGCTTTCGGGCCGGCCCAGGGTGCGGACCATCATCTCCTGCGCAGGCGCCTCAGCGCCGGCAAGGAGCGTTGCTCTGAGACATGGGTCAGCGGTCTGGTCTCCTGGAGCGAGTCCAGCCGGTGAAGGGGCCGCCCGTTTTGCCGCCCGACTTCGCGATGGCCTCGGAGGTCAGGCTCGTCGACAGCAGAATCGTCACCGCGGGTGGCGTGATCACCGCAAACCGCCCGCATTTCGACAGGAAGTCGCGCCGGTTCTGATCCGATCTGTCCGGTCCGCGTGGTTCGGAGGGAGCATCCATGGTGTCGGCCCCTATGCAACGTCTTCGTATGGAATCGTATGCGTTGCGAGCCGTCTCCACCAAGAGAGCCTTTCCGGCGAGTCCGAATCCTTCGTTCATCGCATGCCCTTTCTCCGGAGGGCTGGATATGGCTCCTAGGAGATAAGTCGGAGGGTGTAGGGGCGGTCATCGGCAACCACCGACATGTGCCACCCGCGACACCGCCCGGCGCGATATGCTGCGCTGTGGGGGCGCACCGCGCCCGATCGGGGGAGCAGATCCAGATGGGCGTCGCCAACCTGGTTCTTCCCGTGTTCGCGATCATCGTCACCGGCTGGCTGGCCGGCTGGTCCGGCTATGTCTCGCGGTCGCTGGCCGACGGGCTGGTGCATTTCGCCTACAACGTCGCGATGCCGGCGTTGCTGGTCGTCACCATCGCGCAGGAGCCGGCGCGCAACCTCCTGGAATGGCGCTTCCTGCTGGCCTTCGGCGGCGGCTCCCTCCTGTGCTTCGCGCTGGTGTTCCTGGTCGTCCGCGCCGCGTGGGGGCGGGGTCTCGCCAGCAGCACGATCCACGGCATGGCCGCGGCGATGACCAACACCGGCTTCGTGGCGCTGCCGATCCTGCATTCGATCTACGGCCAGCCCGCCGTCCTGCCCGCCGCTATCGCCACCGTGTTCGTGGCGGGGGTGATGTTCCCGGCGGCCGTCATCCTCCTGGAACGCGAGCGGCACGGCGGGCGGTCGGTGCGCCCGGCCGCCCTGGCGCGGCAGATCCTGCTCAACCCGATGGTGCTCTCCACCCTGGTCGGCCTGGCCTGGGCGATCGCGGGCCTGCCGATCCCGGCCCCGGTCGCGGCCTATCTCGCCATCTTCGCGGCCGCGCTGACGCCCTGCGCGCTCTTCGCCATCGGGCTCGGCCTGTCGGTCGCGGGGCTGCGCTCGAACCTCCGGACCTCCGTGCTGCTCGCGGCGGTGAAGCTGGTGCTCATGCCGCTGATCGTCTACGGCCTGTGCCTGGCGACAGGCCTCGGCCCGCTCTACACCATCGCCGCCGTGGTCTGCGCCGCGGTGCCGACCGCGAAGACGGTGTACATCCTGGCCGGCGAGTACAAGGTGGAGGAACCGCTGGTCGCCGCCACGGTCTCGATCACGACGCTGCTGTCGGTGCCGACTCTGCTGATCTGGCTCACGGCGCTGTCCGGGCCTACGGTGCGGGCGGGGTAAGGCGTGGATGGATCAGGAGCCAGCGGCTCGGCTCCCGGTCCACGAACTCCTGCTCGACATGGCGCAGGACGTGGCGCTGGCCCGCGAAGGGCACCATCCCGGCCGCCTCGTCGAAGCCGACCCAGCGGAATTCGCTGTGCTCCGGGTTCAGCCGCACGCCGGCGTCCGCGGCCGCAATGCCGACGAAGACCGGCAGCAGGCTGATGGCGTCGCGATCCGCCTCGTAGAACTGCTCGCAGATATCGGCTGAGTACAACTGGTGCAGCACCAGACCGGTTTCCTCCCGGGTTTCGCGCAGCGCCGCTTGCCACGCGGTCTCGCCGGGCTCGATGGCGCCGGCGATCTGGCACCATTCGCCCGCCAGCGACCGGGTGCGGCGCAGCAGCAGCACCTCGGGGCCGGTCGCGGCATGCCGGATGACGACGACGGAGACGGCAAAGCTCCGGATCGGGATCTCCTGCATTCGGCCTCGCTTTGGTACGTCCGAGGGCTCAAGCCATGCTGCGGCTGTCCTCAGAGCACGAGCGCAAATATTACGACCATCATGACGAGCATGGCGGGGATGGTGGCTAAAATAAGAAGCAGGGATTTGAGCGTCTGTTTTAAATTGAATGGCACTGGCCTGATCAATTGGCGGTGTCTGTACGAAAGGTACAGGCTTATCAGGAGAAAGAGGATGGCCAGCGCGGCGGGGATATGGAATCCAAGATCCGGCTTGGTGAACGGAAACCATTCGGGAAGAGTGATGTGCCGATAGAATATGAAAAATGCGTAGGGGATCAGGGCGATGATCGCGCCGAACCGATATCGGCTGAAGGTAGTGTCCACCAGATAATCTCCTTGCGATCGCGCGGATGCCGGGCGCACCGGCCGGACAATCCGCCCTATCGAAAATCACTCGTGCAAACGCGGTTCTGCTCTACCCGTGATTGCATCAGCGCCCGCCGGGCGCGTCAATCGGAGGATGCGACCTCATCCCTATCCGCCGACGGCCGCCAGCGCCCGGCCAGTGAAGGCGCGGTGCCGCTGCCGCAGGCGGCGCTCGGCCTCCGGCTCCAGGCCCCAGCCGGGCAGGTCGGCGATCGGGCGCAGCGCCGCCCACAGCTCCCAGAGGGGGAGGGCCGTCGTATCGATTTCGGACAAAGCCAGGTAATGGCGGGTGAGGATGGCCATGGCGTCCTCGCCGAGGGCGATGGACAGTTCCAGCCGGGCATTGGCCAGGTCGGCCAGCGGGTCGCCGACGGCCGCATCCTCCCAATCGATCACCGCCCGCAGCCGGCCATGGCGCCACAGCAGGTTGCCGGGCCAGACATCGCCATGCAGCAGCACCGGCGGGTTGCGGCGGGGCGGGGGCCAGGTCGCGGCCAAGGCGGCGCGCAGGCGGGATTCGGCCAGGGTCTCGTCCGGCTCGGGCCGGGGCTGGGCGATCAGCGTGGCGCCCTGGTCCTCCTGAAGCGGCAGGAACGGCACCGCCGAGGCCGGCACGCGGTGGATCGCGGCCAGCGCTTCGGCCAGCTGGCGCATGTGGTCGTCGAGCTCGACCGGGACGTCCGCCGCGTCGCCATCGACGAAGCTCTGCAGCAGCCAGGGCGTGGGCAGCAGGGTGCCGCTCGCATCCAGATGCAGCGGCGCCGGGGCGGGCACGCCGGCCGCCTGCAGTGCCTGCAGCACCTGGAACTCATGCGCCGCGACCTCCGGGTCCCGGGCCAGGTCCGCGGCGCCGTGCCGGCGCAGCACCAGGGTCTCGACCCTTCCGTCCGGATGCGTGACCTCCAGCGCCGTCACCTGGGCCGAGACGCCGCCGGCCAGGGGGCGGGCGGCGAGCAGGCGGGCACCGGGATGGAGGCGGTGGACGACATCGAGATATTGGGGCTGGCCGGAAATCGTCATGCTCCCATGGCGTGCATCCTTCGATCTCCCGCGCTCTGCGCGGATCGGCCGAAGAAATGGCCGAAATGTCGAGAGAGGGAAGGTCGAGGTTTGATGCGGCGTTGCTTCATGCCGCCCTGTCTTATAAGAGGGAATTGAGTCCTGTCATTTCTGGAATTTGGGGGATTCCATGAAAATTGAAGGCAATTCGGTGCGGCCGCCCGGCGACATGGTCCGGCCGCGACCCATCATTCGGCAGGGCGGAGAGACGAGGGGGCTGCGAAAGCGGATGGCGACCCTCGCCCTCCTGACGCTGGCCGGCTGCACCACCTGGGTTCGCCCGGGGGCGACGCCGGAGCAGGCGGATGCCGCCCTGACGCTGTGCCGGGCCCGATCCATCGGGCAGTTGCCGCCGGACATGGTGACGGTGATGACCAGCGAGGGGCACTACACCGACACCAAGGAGAAGTGCAAGGAGAGGCACGGCAACTTCTCCTGCAAGACCACGGGCGGCACCTATGTTCAGCCGAACTACGAGACCCGGGACCAGAACGACGCCCCCCGCGAAACGCTGATCGATGCCTGCATGATCAAGGGCGGCTGGACCAAGAAGTCGGACTTCTGAGCGAGCCGTTCGCGGCGGCGTGCGGAGAGCGAGGCCCCGCGGCAGGAAGGGCGCGGGCAGGATGGTGCCGCTTCTGTCCAGGCGCAGCGGCGCCGGATCGCGACGATCTACCGGCCCAGCGCGATGGCCGAGCCGGTGAAGGGCACCACCAGGGTGAAGCCTTGCGGCGTGGGCTGGACCGGCGCGCCGGCGGCGGTGCCGAACTGGGTGACGCCCTGGCCGAGATGCTCGGCGACGTCGTGGCGGCCGCCGGCGAAGTCGAAGGGCGTGCTCTCGACCAGCCGGGCGGAGAACACGTTGGTGCCGACCAGCGGCACCGCCGTCGTACCGTCGGGCTGGGTGACGGTGGTGCCGACCACCAGGCTGGCGCGGCGGAAGGTGGCGATGCAGTCGCCCCGGGCGAAGGAGGCCGGGTCGTCGAAGGTCCCTTCCGGCCGGCGCTGCAGGTAGATCGAGAACTCCCCGACCGGATCGACCCCGAGCTGCAGCCCGCCATTGGCGACGCCGTGCGCCTGGAACGGCCGGGCGGCGAAGGTGAAGTGGGCGGTGCCCTCGCCGCGCGGGCCCTCGAACAGCGGCACGTCGAGGAAAGGCAGGTGCAGGAAATAGCCGTAATCCGCCACCGGGCCGTCCGGCTCGGCCTGGTAGAAGCGTCCGGTGACGTACCAGGCGAGCTCGGCGGGGAGGAGGGAGGGCATGAAGTGGTCTTTCGGCTAGAGACGCGCGCTCGGAGACATAGCACGAGTGAAATCGGCGCGGGCATATGGCGCTGATATCGGAGACTGAGCGCTGCTAGGCGCTTCGCGCTGTCAAATCAAGCCACATTGGCGATATTAATATAGAACCTTAATGATAGTTGTCCATTTGGGCTGTTATAATTCTACAACACGGCCTGCTCGATTGTCTCCAGAACCCGTGCATGCTTTTCTGTCGCCAAAGGTGCGTTTGAAAAATATAGGTTTGAATCAAACGGTTGATCTGCTCGCCGTTCTAAACGAAACGGTCGGTCACTGCCGTCCTGCGCATTCTGAAATTGTATACCAGATACCTGGAACTTCCGGTTTTCTCCTTCAAAGAAAGAATCCAAAAGTGCAGAGACTTTCTCAAATTGGAAGAAAGCTGCGCCGAATTTTGAGGTTATTTCAACTTCGAGAGTGCTACTGTATAGGGGTGGAAGTGGAAGTGGTTCGAGATTAAGTTTCGCTTCCTCCCCTAACCAATTGACAACGTCCTCAATAAAATTTTCGCAGATGTCAGTTCCATTTTTTGATTCTGCAAGAACGCCGTTTGAATAAATTTGAAGTCTATCTATAATTACTCCTTCTTCAAAAAAACCATGTAAAAAGGTAATTCCGTTGTCGATATCGAAATCTTTTACCATCTTTGGCCCCTCGAAAAAGCCGTACCTATTCTCAAGGGCGTTCGTCAGGCCCTTTCCAAACAAGGTTTTCCCCCATTCTTGAGTGAGTCGAACAAATCGAATTGTTCGGCTATCAAGTATTTTGTTTATTCTCATTGGTTGGCCATTCTTTCCGCGCGATTTGACGGAGCGCCATCCCTTCGCAGGGACATCTCGGCTGGTCGTGTGGACGGAGCTTTTCTGGTTGCGGGCTCTGATCTTGTTTTTTCCAGCGGGTTCTGAGTCGACTGATTGGTGACTTGGTCCTCCTCGATAGCAGACGTGGCCCAGAATGGCAGGGCGTAGTTGCGATCAGGCCTTCCGGCCACAGGAGTAGACCTGGGCTCAAGCTCCTCCGCGGCAATGCCGATCAGCAAGTCGCTAACTGTTTCAAGGGTCCAGTTTCCTGGTGCACCGAGAAGTCTATTAACAACCTCGGGTTTCTTGCCGATGCGCCTAGCAAGTTTTGCCTTGGTGAGGCCATCGTTTTCTTCTTTTTCTAGGAATTTTTTCAAAACATGTGTATACAATTTGTTCTTCAGGCGCGCCTGGAAGTAGGCGAGTTTGCCCGAAGGAATGGGGATGTCCCCCGCATCTTCGATTTCAGACAGAAAAGAATTCATCCGAGACGTAGTCACCGCAGGTCTCTCCGTGCACAGGCTGGTATTCGGGAAAAAGCTGGTCCCATCGATCCTGGCATTCGAGGATAGCAAGGTCCCATTCGTGCGAGTTTTTTGGCGAACCAAGCGGTCTGCTGGGGAGCCAAGGCACCCTAACCGAGCGTGGGGCGAGATTGAGCGCGATAAAGACGTCGACCTCTGCGAAGCGTCCAAAGATTCTCAGGCCAGGGTCCGGATCGCGGCTACGAATGTCCCACACTTCATCGGTGGGCTTGTCAAGGCGCCCCATGAATGCAGTCTTGTGGCGATGAGGGACGAGGCACATGCCGACAAGGCCCCCAGTCACAAAATGCTCGAGGTCCGCCCGAAGGCGGCCACAACGCCTCTCCATTGCTTCCTCGGTCCATGGGCCTACCAATAGCGAGTTAATCTCAGGCGAGACGAAAAGTGTACGCTCGACAGGATCGCTGCGGAGCGCTGGTTCCACGGCGAACAGCCGTCCCGAAGCGAGGTGTTTGCGTATTTCGTCCCGTATTGACATATAAGTCAATCAGATTCGAATTTCAACTGTTTGGCGCGCCAGCTTCCCCTCCGAATCTCAAACAACCTTGAAATAATGTTAAACTTGTAACGCTGATAAAGTTCCTTTTACTGATACAGAGGCCTCGCTTCCAGACACATTTATCCAAACGCAGAGGAAATGCGTGGGGCTCCGCGTCTTGAACGGACGCTATCAAGGGCCGCCAGCT
>NZ_JASATH010000126.1:0-23657 GCF_038440215.1 Inquilinus sp. OTU3971
CAGTAAGACTAAGGCAGCACCCGCAAACCATCGTCTTCGGGGGGCAGCATGCTCAATCGCCGTCAGATACTATCGGCCGGCGTCGCCGCCGGTGCCGTCGCCCTGGTGCCGCAGCGCCGGGCCCACGCCGCCGCGACGCGGATCGACGTCTACACCAACAGCGACGCCAATGTGTCGGACTGGTGGACCAATGTCCTGAAGCCGGCCTTCGAGGCGGCGCATCCCGACCTCGAGATCAACATCGTGATCTCGCGCGGCGCCGGCAGCGGTGGCATCGTGGCGATCGCCGACCGGGCGTTCGCCGCGCTGAAGGCGGGCGCCGACCCGCAGGTCGATTTCTTCGAGCAGCACGACCCGCGGCTGCCCAAGGACGGCATCGGGGCCGGGCTGTGGGTCCGCCTCGACGCCGGCACCATCCCCAGCTATGGCCGCGTCAACCCGCTGGCGATCGAGACGCCCTACGGCCTGCCCTATCGCGGCTCCCAGGTCGTGCTGGCCTATGATTCGGAGAAGGTGGCCGAGGCCGAGCTGCCGAAGGACTGGCCCGACCTGGTCGCCTGGATCAAGGCCCATCCCGGCCAGTTCATCTATGGGCGGCCGGACAAGGGCGGCTCGGGCCGCAACTTCGTGGTCCGCGCCATCCACGAGGCCAATGGCCGCGACCCGGCGCTGTTCACGGTCGCCGGCTTCACCAAGCAGGCGGCGGAGGAGCGGCTGCCCAAGGCCTGGACCATCCTGAACGAGCTGGCACCGTCGCTGTACGAGAAGGGCGCCTACGCCGCCGGCAACACGCCGACGCTGCAACTGCTGGCCAGCGGCGCGGTGTCGATGATCCCGGCCTGGTCGGACCAGGCGCTGCAAGGCATCGCGCAGGGCGTGCTGCCGCCCTCAGTCAAGCTGTTCCAGCTGCAGGACCTGGCCTTGTGTGGCAGCTTCGCCGATGCGGTCGTGCCCAGCAACGCGGCGCACAAGGACGCCGCCCTGGCCCTGGCCGACTTCCTGCTGACCGACGAGATTCAGGTCTCGGTCGTCAAGGACCTTGGCGGCTTCCCCGGCGTCGACTGGGACAAGCTGCCGGCCGAGCTGAAGGAGCAGTTCGCCGCGGTGATCCCGACCTCGATCCCGACCTATCCGGGCGGCGACTGGGAGGCGGCGATGAATGACGGCTGGTACCGCAACGTCGCCCCCAATATCGACCGGTCGAAGTGACCGAAGGGTCCCTGCCCGCCCCGTCCCTGCGTGCGACCATCCTGCGGCGGCAGGCCCTCGGCCTGCTGATGGTGGCCGCGCCGGTGCTGCTGGTGGTGGCGCTGGTGCTGGTGCCGGCGCTGTCGGCGGTCCTGACCACGCTTCGGGTCGAGGTCGATGGCCGCAGCGCGCTGTCGCTGGCCAACTATGCCGACTTCTTCGCCGACCCGCAGAGCCGCCGCAACCTCGGCTTCACCCTGTGGACCACGGCGGTGGCGACGGCACTGCTGCTCGCCCTGTGCCTGCCGCTGGCGCTGTATCTGCGCTTCGCCGGCGGGCGGCTGCCGGCGGTGGTGCAGGGCATCGCCGTGTTCCCGCTGTTCGTGCCCGGCATCATCGTCGCCTATGCGCTGATCCGCTCGATCGGGCCGAACGGCCTCCTGGCCACGATCCTCGCCGCCTTCGGCATCGGCGGCTATGTCTCGCCCTATCTCGGCCCCTGGGGCCCGGTGATCGGGCTGGTGTGGGAGGGCGTGCCTCTGACCCTGCTGGTGCTGCTGTCCGGCCTGGCCCAGGTGCCGCTGCCGGCGATCGAGGCCGCGCGCGACGTCGGCGCCGGGCCGTTCCGGATCCTGATCAGCATCATCCTGCCGCTGATCCGCAACTCGCTGCTGATCGCCTTCGCGCTCGAGTTCCTGAACATCTTCGGCGCCTTCACCCTGCCCTATCTGCTAGGCCCCGCCTCGCCGGAGATGATGGGCGTATACATGCAACGCACCTTCGGCGATGTGCGTGACCCGGTCGCCGCCCAGACCCAGGCCGTCGTCACCTTCCTGATCTGCGCCGCGGTCGGCGTGCTGTATGTCCGCGCGATCTCGAAGTCGCGCGCCCGGGGGGCACCATGACCATGGCCCGGAGCCTCCTCCCCCGTCTGCCCGGCCCGCTGCTGGCGACGGTGCTGGGGGTGGCGATCATCGTGCCGATCGCCACCGTGTTCCTGTGGGCCTTCGCCGAGGCCTGGCGCTATCCGGCCCTCCTGCCGACGCAATGGGGCTTCCGCTTCTGGGGCATGACCCTGGCCCGGGCCGACGTCTGGTCGGCGCTGCGCACCTCGCTGGCCCTGTCAATGGTGGTCACCGCGGTCTCGGCCGCGATCTGCCTGCCCGCCGCCTATGCCTTCGCCCGGCTCGACTTCCCGGGCAAGCAGCTGCTCCTGCTGTCCTTCCTGGCGACCCAGGCCTTCCCGAAATTCGGCCTCTACGTCGCCATCGCCGCGATCTTCCTGCAGCTCGGCCTGGTCGGCACCTTCGCCGGCGTCGCCATCATTCAGGTGCTGAACACGCTGCTGTTCATGATCTGGATCCCGGTCGCCGCCTTCCAGAACGTCGACCGAAGGCTGGAGGAGGCCGCGCGGGACGTGGGGGCAGGCCCCTTCCGCACCTTCTGGCACGTCACCCTGCCGCAGGCCGGCCCGGCCATCGCCGCCGCGCTGCTGCTCAGCTTCGTCGGCACCTTCTACGAGACCGAGGGCGCCTGGCTGATCGGCGCGCCGACGGTCCGCACCATGCCGATTCTGATGATCTCGCTGATCAACAACCAGTTGGTGATCCAGTACGGCGCAGTGCTGTCCGTGCTGCTGTGGGTCCCGTCCTTCGTCGCGCTGCTGTTCGCGCGCAACATCCTCAGCGCCCGCACCATCGCGCGCGGGCTCGGAGCGTAAGAAGCCCATGGCCACGCTGCAGCTCGACCGCCTGACCAAGCGCTTCGGCGAGACCGCCGCGGTCGACCGCGTGTCCCTGACCATCGGCGACGGCGAGCTGGTCTGCCTGCTCGGCCCCTCCGGCTGCGGCAAGTCGACGGTGCTGCGCATGATCGGCGGCTTCGAGACGCCGAGCGACGGCCGGGTCGCGATCGACGGCGCCGATATCGGCGCCCTGCCGCCGAACCGCCGCCCGACCGGCATGGTGTTCCAGAGCCACGCGCTGTGGCCGCACATGACCGTGGCTCGCAACATCGCCTTCGGCCTGCGGCTGCGGCCGCTGTCGCGCGGCGAGGTCGACCGCCGGGTCGACGGCGTGCTGGATCTCGTCGGCCTGTCCGGCTATGGCGGCCGCTATCCCGGCCAGCTGTCGGGCGGCCAGCAGCAGCGCGTCGCCATCGCCCGCTGCGTCGTGCTGGAGCCGAAGACCCTGCTGATGGACGAGCCCTTCTCCGCCCTCGACGCCCATCTCCGGGTCCGGCTGCGCGAGGAGGTGCGGGCGATCCAGCGCCGCCTGGGCCTGACCACGGTCTTCGTCACCCATGACCAGGAGGAGGCGATGACGCTGGCCGACCGCATCGTGGTGATGAAGGACGGGCGGATCGAGCAGGTCGGGCGGCCCGGCGAGATCTATGCCCGGCCCGAGACCGAGTTCGTCGCCGGCTTCATCGGCACCATGACCCTGGCCGAGGCGCGGGTCGAGACCGGGCGGCTGCGCTGGCACGGCCTGGCGACACCCTGCGACCTGCCGGACGGCCCCGCCACCCTGGCGCTGCGGCCGGAGGATCTGGTGCCGGTCCCAACCGGCACGCCGGACGCCGTCTCCGGCCGGGTCGCCCGGCTGGTCGACCTGGGTGCCGTGCGGATGGCCGATGTGGACATCGGGAACGGCGCCGCGCTCAAGCTGCAGCTCGGCCGCGCCGACGGCATCGCCGAGGGCGCCGCGGTGACGCTGCGCCCGACCCGCTGCGCCGTGTTCCGCCCGGGCGAGCCGGCCCGCCACCTGACCCTGGCCGACCCGGCCGTCCGCACGCAGGAGCAGGCACATGCCTGACGGCATCGAGATCGTCGCCAATGGCCACCGCACCCGGCTGAAATGGCACCGGCTACAGCGCCAGCCCGAGGATATCCCCTTCACCCCGGCCCGGCTGCGCCAAGGCATGGTGCTGGGCGCGTCGATGGAGGTCGATCTGCGCCGCCGCGCCGATGGCGGCTTCGCCTGCCTGCATGACGAGACGCTGGACCGCGAGACCACGGGCAGTGGCCCGGTCGCGCTCGCGACACGGGAAGACTTGCGGGATCTGCGGATGCGCGGCCGCGACGGCATGCCCACCGAGGACCGGCTGCTGTTGCTCGAAGACCTGGCCGAGCTCGCCGCGGCCGGCGCCGACCCTGCGACCCTGGTCCAGCTCGACCTCAAGGAGGCGGATGCGACGCTGGACGGCCGCAGCGCCCACGCCTTCCGGGCGGTGCTGGCGCCGGTGGCCGGCCGCTTCATCCTCAGCGGTGGCGACTGGACGGCGGTGCGCCGCCTGGGCGCGGCCGTGCTGCGTCTCGGCTTCGATCCCTGCGACGACGACACCCTGGGAACCCTGGTCACCGCGGCGGATGCCGAGCGCTTCATCGCCGCGGCACTGGACCGTGCGCCTGAGGCGGCGATGATCTACCTGTCCTGGCCGATCGTGCTGCGCGCCGACGCGCTGGGGGTCGACCTGATCGCCGCCTGCCACGCCGCCGGCAAGTCGGTCGACGCCTGGACCCTGAACCCGGACCATCCCGACGCCGCGGCGTCGCTGGCCCGGCTGGTGGCGCTGCGCGCCGACCAGATCACCACCGACGCGCCGGGCGTGCTGGAAGCGATGTTCAAACCCAGCCTGGAGTAGGTTGGGTTCGCGCAACCGCGAACCCAACCTTGTATTAGCGGAACCGACTGCGGTCCTTTGCATTGCCATGCAGAGGGACACCCGCGGGGACCGCCGAATGACCGATACCGTCGACCGCTGGCTGGACTGGGTCCAGGCCAAGCTGCCCTGGATGCCGTCCTGGGCGATCAGCGCCGGCCTGCTGGCCCTGGCCGTGGTGATCGCCAGGGCCACTCACAAGATCCTGTTCCGGACCGCGACCGGCATCGTCGCCGACAAGGACCTGTTCTGGCGCTCCCTGGTGTCGCGCACCGAGGGGCCGACGCGGCTGGCGGCAATGATCGTGGCGATCTCGGCCGCGGCTGCCGTGGCGCCACTGTCCGACGCCCAGATCGCCATCGTCCGCCACGTCCTGCTGCTGGCGTTCATCGCGCTGCTCGGCTGGGTGGCGCTGACCGCGCTGCACATCTGGATGACCGTCTATCTGCGCCGCTTCACGCTGGACGCCGAGGACAATCTGCTGGCGCGCAAGCACGTCACCCAGACCCGGATCCTGCGCCGGGTCGCGGCCACGCTGATCGTGATGGTCGCCCTGTCCGCCGCGCTGATGACCTTCGAGGAGGTGCGGCAATACGGCATCAGCCTGCTGGCTTCCGCCGGCGCCGCCGGCCTGGTCATCGGCCTGGCGCTGCAGCCGGTACTGAAGAACATCTTCGCCGGCATCCAGCTGGCGATGACCCAGCCGATCCGGATCGACGACGCTGTCCTGGTCGAGAATGAGTGGGGCAATATCGAGGAGATCACCTCGACCTATGTCGTGGTCCGGCTGTGGGACTGGCGCCGGCTGGTGCTGCCGCTGAGCTACTTCATCGAGCAGCCGTTCCAGAACTGGACGCGCGAGGGCTCCGCCCTGATCGGCAGCGTCTTCCTTTATGTCGACCACACCGCGCCGGTGGCGGAGATGCGGCGCAAGCTGGACGAAATCGCCAAGGCCTCGCCGCTGTGGGACGGCCAGGTCGCGGTGCTGCAGGTCACCGATTTCCGCGAGCAGGTGATGGAGATTCGCACACTGGTCAGCGCCCGCAACTCCGGCCGCGCCTTCGACCTGCGCTGCGAGGTGCGCGAGAAGATGATCGCCTGGCTGCAGCAGGCGCATCCGCACGCCCTGCCCCGCTGGCGCGGCGAGGTGCAGGCCGCCGCCGAGGCCGAGGAGATCGTCCGCCGTCGCGCCGCCAGTGGCCGCGGGTGATCAGTCGCTGCCGCCGAGCAGCCCGACCAGCCACGGGTGAAGCCCGGCATTGGCGCCGAGCACCGCCCCGGTCGCCGGGATCGGGCCGCCGGCGAAGCCGGTGGCGACCCCGCCGGCCTCGCGCAGCACCAGCACCGCGGCGGCGTAGTCGAGCGGCGACAGGCCATCCTCGAAGAAGGCGTCGTGCCGGCCGGCCGCGACATAGCACAGGCTGAGCGCGGCGGAGCCGAGCCGGCGCACCCCGGCGGCGCGGTCGATCACCCGGCGCAGCGCCCGGTGATAGGCCTCGACCTCGATGCTGCGGAGCTGGCCGGGGATCGGCAGGCTGGCGCCGACCAGCGCCTCCTCCGGCGCCACCGTGCGGTCGATCCGAAGCTGCCGGCCGTTCAGGAAGGCGCCGAGGCCGCGCTCGGCGACGAAGGCCTCGCCCAGGCTGGGGTCCAGCACCACGCCCGCCACCGTCTCGCCGCCTTCGACCAGGGCGATGGCGATGCCGAAGAACGGCATGCCCCAGGCGAAGTTGGTGGTGCCGTCGATCGGGTCGACCAGGAAGGTGCCGGCCCCGTCGCGCCGGATCGCCGTGCCCTCCTCGCCGGTGATGGCGTGGTCGGGGAAGGCGGCGGACAGCGCCGCGGCGATCGCGGCCTCCGACTGCCGGTCGGCGGCGGTGACAAAGTCGCGCGCGCCCTTGCGCTCCAGCGCCGCGCCCTCCCAGCGCCCGGCATAGGCCCGCAGGGCCCGGATCGCCTCCGCCCCGGCCAGCGCCGCCTCCAGCATGCGCCGGCTGCGCTCGGTCGGCGCCAGGGCGGCGATGTCGGCGGGCAGCGCGGGCGGTCGAAGCATGGTCGGTCTCGGCTCGGAGGGGAGACCGGTTATCCCATGCGCATCGGAACCGGCCAAGGCATCGCTTCCCAATTGCAATGTTCCCTATTTGTTCATATCATAATTGAGCCATGGGACGGTGACCCGCGATGCAGCTTTCCCTCGCTCTCGACGACCGCCCGCTGCTGCCCCGGATCCGGGACCGGCTGCTGGCCCGGCTCGGGCCGCGGCGCGACGGCCGGCGCCGCGACCCGGTCAGCCAGCTGGTCCGCAGCATGCTCGGCTCCAAGACCCGGGACGAGGTCGCGCGCCGCATCTTCCGGGAGCTGCGTCGGCGCTACCCGTCCTGGGACGGGCTGGGTGAGGCGTCGCCCCGCGCGATCCTGCGCATCATCTGGCCGGTGAACCTGGCGGAGCCGAAGGCGGAACAGCTGCCCCAGGCCCTGCGCATGATCGTCGCCTGCACCGGCCGCCTCGGCCTCGACCATCTGGCCGATCTGGACGAGGAGGCGGCGATGCAATGGCTGCGCCGCCTGCCCGGAGTCGGGTCGAAGATCGCCGCCGCGGTGCTGAACTTCAGCACGCTGCGCAGGCGCGCCCTGGTCGTCGACACGCATCTGCTGCGGCTCGGCGGCCGGCTGGGGCTGCTGCCGCTCGATGCCGATTACGACGCCGGCTATGAGCAGCTGATGCGCCAGCTGCCGGATGCGTGGGACGCCGATGATCTGGCCGAGCTCCACCGGCTGATGAAGCTGCTGGGCCAGACCATCTGCACCGCCCACGCCCCGGCCTGCGGCGCCTGCCCGCTGCGCGACCTGTGCCCGCGTTGCGGGGTGTGAGACGTCAGCCCGCCTTGGCCGCCGGTTTCAGCAGGTCGCCATGCACCGCCTTCAGCTTCTCGACCTTCGGAGTCGAGACCGCCCGGATATAGGGCTGGTTCGGGTTCCGGGCGGCGTAGTCGTGATGGTACGCCTCGGCCTCGTAGAAGGCCTCCAGCGGCACCACCTCGGTCACCACCGGCGTGTCGAACAGCCGGTCCCGCTGGATCTGGGCGATATAGGCCTCGGCCACCCGCTTCTGCTCCTCGTCGGCGTAGAAGATCGCCGAGCGGTACTGGCGGCCGACATCGTTGCCCTGGCGGTCCTTCTGGGTCGGGTCATGCGCGATCGAGAAGAACAGCTTGAGGATCTGGCCCAGGCTGATCTTGCCGGCATCGTAGGCCACCTCGATCACCTCGGCGTGGTCGGTGGTGCCGGTGCAGACGGTGCGGTAATCTGCCGTCTCGCGAGTGCCGCCGGCATAGCCGGGCCGCACCGACAGCACGCCGTCGAGCTGGCTGTACACCGCTTCGGTGCACCAGAAGCAGCCGCCGCCCAGCACGATCGAGCGGCGGCCCTGCTCTTCGGCGTCCAGCTCGGGGGCGGGAAAGGACCAGGGATCGATCTTCAGGGCCATGGAATGTCTCCGGCGGCCGGGCGCGGCCGCAAGCGCGATCTGCTCCCCAAAGTGAGATCGGCCGCTCGGCGGGACAAGCCCCCTCAGCCGGCGGAGGGCAGGCTCGAGGCCCGCCAGGCCCAGCGCCGCCCGTCATGGCTCAGCTCGGCCAGGCTCAGCGGCGCGATGTCGATGCGCCAGAAGGACGACGCCGGCGCTTCCAGCGCATGCAGGATCGCCGCCCGGATCACCGACGCATGGGTCACCGCGATGCCGTGGCCGCCGTCGCCGGCCCGGGCGTCGAGCCAGGACGCGGCCCGGCCCAGCAGCGCCGACAGCGCCTCGCCGCCATGCGGTGTGGCCTCCGGATCGGCCAGCCAGGCGATGACGCCGTCCGGCTCCTCGGCCTGGATCTCCTCCAGCCGGCGCCCGGCCCAGCGCCCGGAATCGACGTCGCGCAGGGTCGGCTCCGCCACGGCATCGAGCCCGAGCGCCGCCGCCGTCTGCCGCGCCCGCAGCGCCGGGCTGGTCCAGGCCCGGTCGGCCCGCCGGATCATCGGCTTCAGCGTGGCCGCACGCGCCAAAGTGCGCTCCTCCAAAGGCTCGTCGGCGGGAAACGCCCCGGACCGGGTGGCGGCGGTGGCGCCGTGGCAGATCAGCGTCAGGCGGGTCGGCATCGGCGGGACCGTTCGGCGGCGGTGGTGCTCGCCGCCAGCAAAGCACAGCCCGAGGGCGATCGGCAGCAGATCGCTCGATCCCGCCCAAACCAACCGCAGCCGATCCTATGGGGTCACCGGCCGCGGCAGGGATACGACCACACGGCAATGCTCATTTCGGGTCCGGTATCACCAGCTCCGTTTCGTCGGTGTTGACGACGAAGACCGCAAGGAGTTTGGACGGCTCCGTCTCGCTGGCATTGGCGCTGACGCCGTGATGGTCGCCCGGCATCTCGGTGAAGTTCTCGCCGGCCTTGTAGATGCGCACCGGCCCCTGGTTGATCTGCATCTTGACGGCGCCTTCCAGCACGGTGGCATAGATCAGCGCCGATCTGGGATGGGTGTGCGCGGGCGAGTAGCCGCCCGGCCCGTATTCGACGAGAACGCCCTTGAGGCTCTTGCCGGGCACGTTCGGCAAGGCGTGCTCGTAGACCAGTGTTACCCTGGCGTTCTTGGAGCCCGAACCTTCGGCGAAGGCCGAGCTCGCGGGGATCGCGAGCAGAAGCGCTGCGAGAATGGTGTGTTTCATGGCGGGATGTCCTTGACGGGCGATGCCGGTGTCAGGCGGGGCGATGGTCGCGCAGCCACGCGTCGAGCGAGATGCGGCCGAGCCGTGCCTCGCCGAGCGGCACCAGCGAGGTCTCCTCGACCGTGCCGCCGAAATAGCGGGCCTGGGGATCTCTCACGACGGGACGGGTGTCGCCGACGGCATCGAGATAGCGGGCGATGATGCGGTCGAAGGGGGCCCGGTCGGGGCCGGCGATTTCGAAGGTGCCGTCCTGCGGCGCGGCGATCGCGGTCTCCGCCACGATGGCCGAGACATCGGCGGCGGCGATGGGCTGGAAGAGACCGCCCGGCAGGCGGATTACCCCGTCCACGACGCTCGACGCGGCGATGGCGCCGAGGAATTCCATGAACTGGGTGGCACGCACGATTGTGTAGGGCACACCAGACGCTTTGATCAGCCTCTCCTGCGCCACCTTGGCCTGGAAATAGCCATTGTCGGGCATCCGGTCGGTGCCGACGATGGAGAGCGCCACGTGATGGCGGATGCCGGCCGTGCGTTCGGCGGCGAGGAGGTTGCGGCCGGTGGTCTCGAAGAACGCGAGCACGGCCTGGGGTTCGAACGAAGGCGAATTGGCGACGTCGACGACCACCCCGGCGCCGTCGAGCGCTTCGGAAAGCCCCTCCCCGGTCAGGGTGTTGACGCCGGTGCTGGGGGAGGCGGCGAGGACATCGTGGCCCGATGCGCGCAGAAGATCGACGGCGCGCGAACCGATGAGCCCGCTGCCGCCGATGACGACGATCTTCATGGTTCACCTCTCGCGGACAGAATATCGAGCGCCGTCTCGGTCGAGGAGCATCCCCCTTCACCTCATGGCCGCGCCCGGAAACGAGATGGAGGATCGCGGATCGCAACCGCCTCCCACCATTGTGCCGACGGGTAGTCCGATACATCAAAGGATGGGCGATCCTCGACCTTGGCACAGGTCGGCCTCGGGGCCGCGAGGGCGGGCCGCGGCTTCGATTGACAGAAAGCAGGCCGCGACCCATGCTGCAGCCGGTTCGCCATGGATGCGGAAGCCGGTGCAAATCCGGCACGGTCGCGCCACTGTGACCGGGACGGCGTCGCCGACGCGGTTCCGGAAGTCAGACCCCGTCATGGCCCGGGTGCATATCAACGGGACGCGAATCCCAGGGGAGCGCTATCATGTCCGACATCACCGCCACGGCCCGTCCGATTTCCATTCCCGTCGGTCCGATTCCGGTCGGCGAGGTGCTGCCCTGGGCGGTGTTCGCCGGGCTGATCCTGCTGCTGGCGGTGTATTTCGTCGGCGCCGAGCAGGGCGCGACCGCGATCTTCTCCGGCAGCTATGTGCATGAATTCGTGCATGACGGCCGCCATCTGCTCGGCTTCCCCTGCCACTGAGGCCAACCGCCATGGTTGGGAGCCTTCTGCTGCGCGGCATGCTGGTCGGCGTGCTGGCGGGGCTGCTCGCCTTCGGCTTCGCCCGGATCTTCGGCGAACCCCAGGTGGACCGGGCCATCGCCCTCGAAGGGACGCTGGGCCATTCGCATGAGCATGGGGACGCCGCGGCTTCGGCCACCGCCGAGGCGGAGGAGCCCGAGCTGGTCAGCCGCGAGACCCAGGCCGGGCTGGGCCTGGCGACCGGTGCGGTCGTGTACGGCGCCGCCATCGGCGGGCTGTTCGCTCTGGTCTTCGCCTTCACCTATGGCCGGGTCGGCCGACTCGACGCCCGCGCCACCGCGGCGCTGCTGGCGCTCGCCGCCTTCATCGCGCTGGTGGTGGTGCCCGGGCTGAAATATCCAGGCAACCCGCCCGCGGTCGGCAACCCGGACACGATCGGCGAGCGCACGACGCTGTTCTTCATCATGCTGGCGATCTCGGTCGCGGCCCTGGTGCTGGCGGTCAACCTCGCCCTCGGCCTGGCCCGGCGCCATGGCGGCTGGGCGGCCGGCATGATCGCCGGGGCAGTCTATATCGCCATCATCGTCGTCGCCCAACTAGCCCTGCCGGTGGTGAACGAGGTGCCGGAGGGCTTCCCCGCCGACCTGCTGTGGCAGTTCCGGATCGCCTCGCTGGGCATGCATGCGGTGCTGTGGACCACCATCGGCCTGGGGTTCGGCGCCCTGGCCGAACGGTCCCTCGCCCGCCGCACCACCGGCGGGCGGTTCGCGCTGTCCCGCTGACCCTCTACGCCGGCAGCAGGTCGGCGAAGCGGCCCAGCCGCGCCGAGTCCTCGACCGGCACGGCCGGGCCGGTGCCCCAGTCGACGATCCGGCAGGGCACCCCGGCCGCCCGGGCGCAGGCCAGGTCGATGCCGGTGTCGCCGACATAGACCGTCTCGCCCGGCGCCACGCCCAGCGCCTCGAGCGTGTGCAGCAGCGGCCGCGGGTCCGGCTTCACATGCGGCGTGGTGTCGGCGCCGACGACCGCGGACAGATGCTGCAGCAGCCCGAGCCGGTCGAGCACCTGCTCGGCCAGCCGCTGCGGCTTGTTGGTGCAGATTCCGAGCCGGATGCCCGCGGCCTTCAACGCCGGCAGCGCCGTCGCCGCATCGGCATAGAGCCGGGACTCCGCCACCGGCCGGGCGGCGTAGTGGTCGAGATAGATCCGGGTGTCGCGGTCGACATCCTCTTCCGGCAGGCCCAGCGCGCGGTGCAGCTTGACCACGAGCATGCGCGCCCCCTCCCCCACCAGGGTCTCGATGAAGGCCACTTCCTGGGCCGGGGCGCCGCGGTCGGCCAGCATGCGGTTGACCGCATGGGCGATGTCCGGCGCGCTGTCCACCAGCGTGCCGTCGAGATCGAAGATGGCGGCCTTCATGCCGGGTCTGCCTGCTGTGGAATCCGCGCCGGCCTAGCCGGTGATGAAGCGGTAGCGGCCGGTGACCGGAAAGTCGAGCAGCCGATCCTCCAGCCGGGTCCCGCCGCCGATGTTGTGGACCACCAGCGGCGCCCCGCTGGTGCCGATCTTGGCCGTCGCGATGGCGATGTGCGGCAGATTGCCCGGCAGCATCTGGGTCACCAGGTCGCCCTCGGCGAAATCCTGCGGCGATTCGGCGGGCAGCGCCCGGCCGCGGCGGCGGAAGAAGGCCTGCAGGTTCGGCACCCGGCGGTGGTCGATGTTGGGATCCGGTCGCGACAGCCCCCAGGACCGGGGATAGCGGGAGAAGTTCTCCCGCATGTCCTCGTGCACCAGGCGCTGCAGGTCGATGCCGAAGGCGTCGCGATAGGCCCGGATCACCACATCGGTGCAGACGCCGCGGTCGCGGGGCACGTCGCCGCCGGGATAGGCCAGACGGGCATAGGCCGGGTCGTAAGTCACGGTCACGCCGATCTGGGCCTCGGCCGCCGCCGCCAGCCGCCGCGGCCAGTCCGGCGCTTCGGCCCGGGCGGTGCGGACGGCCAACATGCCGGCCATGCCGATCAGGATCTGCCGCCGACCGATCATCGCTCGCCCTCCCGACGCGTTCGCCGCAGCACAGCATCGGGAGATGGCGGGATCAGGGCACGCGGCTCGACAAATCCGCCTCTATCCGAACGGCCTCCCGGTGCCCTAATATCGTCGTACAATTTGCCTTTGGTGTGGGGCGCCGACGCAAAGTGCGGCGTTTGGAGGAAAGAAGACGATGGCCGGCCAAGACCGTTCGAGACCGCTGCGGTCCCAGCAGTGGTTCGACAACCCGGACGATCCGGGGATGACTGCGCTCTATATCGAGCGCTACCTGAACTTCGGCATCACGCGGGAGGAGCTCCAGTCCGGCAAGCCGATGATCGGCATTGCCCAGACCGGGTCGGACCTGTCGCCCTGCAACCGGCATCATATCGAGCTGGCGAAGCGGGTCAGCGCCGGAATCCGCGCCGCCGGCGGCGTGCCGTTCGAGTTCCCCTGCCATCCGATCCAGGAAACCGGCAAGCGCCCGTCGGCCACGCTGGACCGCAACCTGACCTATCTCTCGCTGGTCGAGGTGCTGTACGGCTATCCGCTCGACGGCGTCGTGCTGACCGTCGGCTGCGACAAGACCACGCCGGCGCTGCTGATGGCGGCCGCCACGGTCAACATCCCGGCCATCGCCCTGTCGGTCGGCCCGATGCTGAACGGCTGGCACAAGGGCGAGCGGGTCGGGTCCGGCACCATCGTCTGGCGGTCGCGCGAGCGGCTGGCGACCGGCGAGATCGACTATGACGAGTTCATGAACATCGTCGCCGCCTCGGCCCCGTCGGTCGGCTACTGCAACACCATGGGCACGGCCTCGACCATGAATTCGCTGGCCGAGGCGTTGGGCATGCAGCTGCCGGGCTCCGCCGCCATCCCCGCCCCCTATCGCGAGCGCGGCCAGATCGCCTACGAGACCGGCAAGCGCATCGTCGAGATGGTGGAGCAGGACGTGAAGCCGTCCGACATCATGACGCGCGAGGCGTTCGAGAACGCGATCGTGATCAACTCCGCCATCGGCGGGTCGACCAATGCTCCCATTCATCTGAACGCCATCGCCGGCCATCTCGGCGTGCCGCTCGACAACGATGATTGGGAGAAGGTCGGCCACGACATCCCGCTGCTGGTCAACCTGCAGCCAGCGGGCGCCTATCTCGGCGAGGACTTCCATCAGGCGGGCGGCGTGCCGGCCGTGGTGGCGGAGCTGCTGAAGGCCGGCCTGCTGCCGCATCCCGATGCGATCACGGTCAACGGCCGTGCCATCGGCGACAACTGCAGGGCCGTCGAGAACCTGAATCCCGACGTCATCCGCCCGGCCGACCGGCCGCTGAAGGCCCATTCCGGCTTCCTGAACCTCAAGGGCAACCTGTTCGACAGCGCGATCATGAAGACCAGCGTGATCTCGCCGGAGTTCCGGGACCGCTACCTGGCGAACCCGCAGGATCCCGACGCCTTCGTCGGCAAGGCCGTGGTCTTCGACGGGCCCGAGGACTACCACCACCGGATCGAGGACCCGGCGCTCGAAATCGACGAGTTCTCGATCCTGGTCATCCGCGGCACCGGCCCGATCGGCTATCCCGGCGCCGCCGAGGTGGTGAACATGCAGCCGCCGGCGCGCCTGATCCAGCGGGGCGTCCATGCCCTGCCCTGCATCGGCGACGGGCGGCAGTCCGGCACCTCGGGCTCGCCCTCGATCCTGAACGCCTCGCCCGAGGCGGCGGCCGGCGGCGGCTTGGCCCTGCTGCAGACCGGGGACAAGATCCGGGTCGATCTGCGCCAGCGCAGCGTGAACGTCCTGATCTCCGACGAGGAGCTGGCGCGCCGGCGGGCGGAGCTCGAGGCCCAGGGTGGCTACAAGTATCCGGCCAGCCAGACCCCGTGGCAGGAGATCCAGCGCGGGATGACCGACCAGTTGGCCGAAGGCATGGCGCTCAAGCCGGCGCTGAAGTACCAGCGCGTCGCCCAGACCATGGGCGTGCCGCGCAACAACCACTGACCGCCTGGCCGGTGCGGTCAGCGCGTAGGTTGGGTTCGCGGCAGCGAACCCAACATCTTCTTCTCGGGTATCGAGAGTGTTGGGTTCGCCTTCGGCGAACCCAACATCTGCGGTCTTCAGATCGCCCGCACCAGGTCGTGGAACAGCCCGCCCATCCGCTCCGCCGTGCCGCGGGCGACATCCAGGATGTGCTCGTGGTCGAGGTCGGCGCCCGGCAGGCCGGCGGCGAGGTTGGTGACCAGCGACAGGCCCAGCACCTCGGCGCCGAGATGGCGGGCGGCGATCGCCTCCAGCACCGTCGACATGCCGACCATGTCGCCGCCCCAGCGGCCGACCATCTGGATCTCCGCCGGCGTCTCGAACATCGGGCCGGGGAAGCCGACATAGACGCCCTCGGTCAGCGCCGGGTCCAGCGCCTGCGCCGCCTGCCGCAGCCGCGGCGAATAGCAGCCGGTCAGGTCGACGAAGCGCGGCCCCAGCCGGTCCGGGTTCGGCCCGAACAGCGGCGACACGCCGGTGAAGTTGATGTGGTCGCGGATCAGCACCGGCTCGCCCGGCTTCATCCCCGGCCGCAGCCCGCCGCAGGCATTGGTCAGGACGATGATCTTCGTCCCCGCCAGCACCATGCTGCGCACGCCGTGCACCACCTTGGCCGGCGGGTGGCCCTCATAGAGATGCACCCGCCCGGCCATCACCAGGATGCGCCGGTCGCCGGCGCGGACGCTGCGGAACACGCCCCTGTGGCCGAGCACGGTGGTCGGCGGGAAGCCGGGGATCTCGGCGAAGGGCACCTCGGCCACGGTCTCGCCGATCCTGTCCACCGCCGGCCCCCAGCCGGAGCCGAGCACGATCGCGGCGTGGTGGTCGGCGCCGAGCTTCTGCTTCAGCGCCGCGGCGGCGGCTTCCGCCAGGACATAGGGGTCTTCCATCGTCTCCTCGCTTTCAGGCCATGGCCCCACGCCGGCGCCGCCCGCGGGCGATGACCAGCGCGACCAGGGTGATGACATAGGGTGCCATATCGGTGAGCTGGTTCGGCAGCCCCCGGCCCTGCAGCCGGAGGCCGGCGGCGTCGGCGAAGCCGAACAGCAGGCAGGCCAGGGCGACGCCGACCGGATGGCCGCGGCCCAGCATCACCGCCACCACCGCGATCCAGCCGCGCCCGGCGCTCATATCCTCGGCGAACAGGGTGACGCTGCCGAGCGACAGCTGCGCCCCGGCCAGGCCGCACAGGGCGCCGCCGGCCAGCACCGCGGCGATGCGGGTGCGGGCGACATCGGCGCCCAGCGTCTCGGCCGCATCCGGCCGCTCGCCGACGCCGCGCAGCCGCAGGCCCCAGATGGTGCGGAACAGGAACACGGCGATCAGCGCCACCAGGATCCAGGCCGCCCAGGTCAGCACGCTGTGGCTGCCGAAGACGCGGTTGAACCAGGGCACCGAAGCGATCCGCGGCAGCACCACGCGCGGCAGGTCCTGCATCGTCGGGTCGGTGAAGGTGCCGGAGACGCCGAACAGGATGCGCAGCAGGAAGGCGGTCAGGCCGGAGGCCAGCAGGTTGAGGCCGATGCCGATGACGATCGGGTCGCCGCGGAACCAGGTCGAGCCGAAGGCCAGGATCGCCGAGAACGCCATGGTGCCGACCAGGGCGACGACCACGCCGCCGGCAACGCTGCCCGTATACCAGGTGCCGGCGATGGCGGCGAAGGCGCCGATCAGCATCTGGCCTTCCAGCGCGATGTTGAACACGCCGGCACGGTCGCACAGCACCCCGGCCAGCGCGGCCAGCAGGATCGGCGTCACCGCCTGGATGGTCTGGGCGAACAGCACGGCGTTGAACAGCGACAGCCAGTCCATCGCCGTCACCGCCTGAAGCCGTGGCGCATGGCCAGCAGCAGGATGATCACCGCCTGCAGCACCAGGGTCAGCACCCGCGGCACCTCGGTCGCCCGCTCCATGGCGAAGCCGCCGGTCTGCAGCGCGGCGAAGAACAGCCCGGCGCAGACCGCGCCGATCGGCTCGCCCATCGCCAGCAGCGCCGCCATCAGCCCGGACCAGGTGTAGGCCGGCGACAGCAGCGCGTTGTCGGTGAAGCGGAACTGGTCGCCCAGCACCAGCATGGCGCCGACCAGCCCGGCCACGGCACCGCTGGCGAACAGGGTCCGCACGGTCTGGCGGCCGAGATCGACCCCGCCATAGGCGACGAAGCGCGGGTTCAGGCCGCGCAGCCGCAGCTCGTAGCCGGCAGTGCCCCGCCGGTCGACGAACACCACGGCGACGATCACCAGAAGCAGCAGGACCAGGCCCCAGGTGATCGGCGTGCCCGTCACCAGCACCGGCAGCCGCGCCGCCTCCTCGACCCGGTAGGTCTCGGGCATGCCGGTCGACGGATCGCGCAGCGGGAACCGCGCCAGGTAGGAGCTGACGCCCTGGGCCGGGTAGCTGAGCAGCAGGGTCGAGATCAAGAGCGGCACGCCGAACCGCACCTCGCCCCAGGCGGCGAGCGCGGCATAGGCGCCGGAGACGGCCATGGCGGCCAGGATCGCGGCGACCAGCCGGACCATGCCGGGGGCCGGCAGGTACAGCGCCACCACCGCCGCCACCAGCCCGCCCAGCACCAACTGGCCGTCGCCGCCGAGATTGACCATGCCGCCGCGCAGCGGGATGGCCGCGACCAGGGTCATGCCGACCAGCGGCACGGCCCGGGCGACGGTTTCCGCCAGGTTCGGCCCGACCACGGCGCCGGCCAGGATCTCGCCATAGACCGCGACCGGATCGTGCCCGGCGGCCAGGGTGATCAGCGCCCCGATCACCAGCCCGCCGAGGATCGCCCAGAGCACGGAGGAGGTCGCAGCGCCGCGCAGGACGGAGGCGACGGTCATGGGATGCCGCGATGCAAGAAAGCCGAGCATCTCTCGCATTGCCTCTCCCGCGTGGCGGGAGAGGTCGGGCTCGCGTCAGCGAGACCGGGTGAGGGCTGGCCCAGGCCTCGACAAACTCCCCTCACCCGGAGCCGCTTCGCGTCTCCGACCTCTCCCGCAAGCGGGAGAGGCAATAAAACGAAGCCGCCCCTCATGCCGCCTGCCCCACCACCCCGGCCATCAGCAGGCCGAGGCTGGTCTCGGTGGCGTCGGCGCCCGGCACCTCGGCGATCACCCGGCCCTCATACATCACCAGCACCCGGTCGGAGAGAGCGAGGATCTCGCCGAGCTCGGCCGACACCAGCAGCACGGCGCGGCCGCGGTCGCGCTCCGCCACCAATCGCCCATGGATGAACTCGATGGCGCCGACATCGACGCCGCGGGTCGGCTGCTCGGCGATCAGCACCGGCGCCTGATGGTCCAGCTCGCGCGCCACCACCACCTTCTGGAGATTGCCGCCGGACAGGGTGCCGACCGCCGTCCCCTCGCCCGTAATCTTGATGCCGAAACGGGCGATCAGGCCGCGCGCCCGGTCCCGCATCGCCGCGCGGTCGAGCACGCCGCGGCGGGACAGCGGCGGCCGCCGGTGGAAGCCCATGGACAGGGTGTCGGTGGCGCTGGCGCGCAGCGCCGTGCCGGTGTGGGCCCGGTCCTCCGGCACATAGGCGATGCCGGCGGCGCGGCGGCCGGCCACCCCGGCGGCGGTGACGTCGCGCCCGTCGACCCGGATCGCCCCGGCATCGGCGGCCCTCAGCCCCGCCACGATCTCGATCAGCTCGGTCTGGCCGTTGCCGGCGACGCCGGCGATGCCGACGATCTCGCCCGCCCGCACGGCGAAGGAGACGCCGTCGACCGCCGGCTTGCCGGGCGCCGCCAGAGTCAGGTCCTCGACCTCGAGCAGCGCCCGCCCCGGCCGGGCCGGGGTCTTGTCGACCTTCAGGGTGACGTTGCGGCCGGTCATCGCCCGGATGATCGCCTGCGGGTCGGTCTCGGCCGTGACCATGCGGTCGGCCACCCGGCCGTCGCGCAGCACGGTGATGCGATCGGTCACCGCCATCACCTCATGGATCTTGTGGGTGACGAACAGGATGGTGCGCCCGTCCGCCGCCAGGCCGCGCATCACCTGGAACAGCCCGTCGCGCTCGCCGGGGGTCAGCACCGCCGTCGGCTCGTCCAGGATCAGGATGCGCGCGTCGCGGTACAGCGCCTTCAGGATCTCGATACGCTGCTTGACCCCGACCGGCAGGGCGCCGACCCGGGCGTCGGGGTCGATCGGCAGGCCGTGACGCCGCGCCAGCTCCGCCACCTTCCGGCGGGCGGCGGCGCGGTCGATGAACGGCCCGCGCCGCGGCTCGGCCCGGTAGGCCACGTTCTCCCAGACCGTCAGGCTGTCGAACAGCTTGAAGGCTTGGTGCACCATGCCAAGACCGGCGGCGATGGCGTCGATCGGCGAGCGGAACGGCCGCTTCCGGCCGTCGATCACGATCTCGCCCTCATCCGGCTGCACCAGCCCGTACAGGATGCCCATCAGGGTCGACTTGCCGGCCCCGTTCTCGCCCATCACCGCATGGATCTCGCCGGCCTCGACCGCCAGGTCGACCCGGTCGTTGGCCAGCACGCCGGGGTAGCGCTTGACGATGCCGCGCATCTCCAGGAACGCCACGACCCCGCCCTCCCCGGGGGCGGCTACTGGCCGGCCGTCAGCGGATCGGCCACCGTCACCGTGCCGGCGGCGATGGCGTCGCGCAGCTCCCGCACCTTGGTGATCACGTCGGGATGCTCGGCGATCAGACATTTGGAATTGGCCACGTCGTCGCCGAGGCCGGTCAGGGTGATGCCGCCTTCCTTCACCCCATAGGAGGTCAGCGGCGCCTGGGTGCCGGCAAGGATGCCCTTGACCGCCTCGACCAGGGCGACGTCGACCTTCTTCTCGATGTTGTCCAGGACCACGCCCGGCGCCAGCGGGCACTGGTTGACGTCGACGCCGAAGGTCAGGGTGCCCGGCGTCGCCTCGGCCGCCTTGAAGATGCCGCCATTGCCGCCGGAGGTGGCGGCCAGCACCCGGTCGGCGCCCTCGCTGATCAGCGACACCGCCTGCTGCTGCGCCCGCACCGGGTCGGAGAACGGGTTGTCGCCGCCGACCCAGACCGTCGGGCTGACCACGATCTCGTCGTTCACCGCCTTGGCGCCGGCGGCGAAGCCGTCGGTGAAGCGGTGCAGGAACGGAATGTCGAGCGCACCGACCGAGCCGATGGTGCCGCTTTCCGAGGTCAGCGCCGCCTCGGCGCCGGCCAGGTAGGCGCCCTCATGCTCGCGGAACACGGCGCAGTAGACATTCGGCATCGGCTTCTGGATGCACTGGTCGACGATCAGGAACTTGATGTCCGGGAACTTCGCCGCCGCATCCGGCACGATGTCGCCGAACTCGAAGCCGATCACGATCACCACCGCCGCACCCTCGCGTGCCGCCGCCTCGACATTCTGGCGGCGGGTGGCGGGGTCGGTGCTCTCGTAGATCTTGGCCTCGCCGCCGATCGCGGCCGCCGCCGCCTCGGCCCCCTTGCGGCCGAGCTTCAGGAAGTCGTTCACCCCGAGCGGGTCGGGCGAGATGAAGACCAGCTTGCTGCCGGCCGCCTGCGCCGATGCCGCGGCGCCGAGGATCGCGACAGCCGCCGCGATCGAACCGATGAGATGCCGCGGACGCCCGTGTTTGCGCATGATCTTCCCCATGTCCCCTCGCCATCGCCGACCCCGAACCGCCGGCGGCGGTCGCGGCCCCGGATGCCGAAGGTCCACCTTTGGCGGCTGCCGTTCGATTCGTCAATGCACAGCGGGTGGCCTTGCGACTCGGCGCCATTCGGCTGGACTGAGTAGAGAGATTGCAGTTTACTAAAATTGTATATATTGAAATTGCCTTCCGCCTCCGGCTTGATTCCGGCTCTAATCGGCGGAGGGCCGGCATTCCCAGCCGGACCATTCGTCCGATCGGGAGAAGCGGAAGTCATGAGCGGCAGATTTTCGACCATCCCGCCGCTTCCCCGCACGGTGCCGACCACCCTGTCTGCGGGGACGAGCGCCCCAGTTCTATGAACCATTCCTCCTTTCCCTCGCTGGTCGCGCTCGAACGCGACGCCCTCCAGGCCCTGGTCGATGGCGATGCGATCGAGACCATCCTGCAGGACGTGTCACGGACGGTAGGTCGGCTGCACACATCTGCCGGCGTCGCCTTCCTGCGACTCGACGAAAGCGGCGCCAGCCTGTCCCTGCTGGCGCAGAGCGGGCTGCAGGGCCCGGCGCTGGACGCGCTGGGAACGATCCGCGTCGGCCCCACCGGCCCGCCGCCGGGCGTCGCCGTGTTCACCAACGCGCCGGCCGCCGGCCCCCTCGGCCCGGTCGAGAAACCCTTGGCGGTGATCGCCGAGCCGCTGACCGACGACGATGGGCGGATTGCCGGCGCCCTGGTGCTCGCCGGCCCGTCCCCTCCGAACGGGATGCCGGACGCGCTGCGGCAGACCATCGGCCGGCTGTTCGCCTTGGCGTTGCGGCGCGACCGGCGCGACCGCGAAGTGCAGGACCTGATCTACCGCGACCCGCTGACCGGCCTGCCCAACCGCCGGTGCTTCGAGGAGCGGCTGGCCGAGACCTTCGCCCGCGGGGTCGATGCAGCGTCCCCGGTCTCGGTCCTGTTCATGGACCTGGACGAGTTCAAGAGGGTTAACGATACCCTCGGCCACGAATTCGGTGACCTGCTGCTGGCCATCGTCGGTAGCCGGCTGCGCCGCGCCCTGTCGACCGACGCCTTCGTCGCCCGGCTGGGCGGCGACGAATTCGCCGTCATCGTCACCGCAGATGCCGGCACGGCAACGGCCGCCGCGGGACGGATCACCAGGGCGCTGAAGGAACCGGCGATGCTGCGCGGCTACCGGCTGCCGATCTATTGCAGCATCGGCATCGCCACCTGCCCTGACCACGAATCCGACCCCGCCCTGCTGAAGCGCCTGGCCGACATGGCGATGTACTACGCCAAGCGGTCCGCCACCGGCATCGCGTCCGCCGCCACGCCGGAGGTGCGCCGCGCGATGTCGATCTCGGCGGTGGAATTCGACATCCCGGCGGCGCTGGAGTCAGGCCAGATCGGGCTGGTGTTCCAGCCGCGGGTCAATCTCGTCAGCGGCCGGGTGACCGGGTTCGAGGCGCTGGCCCGCTGGAACCACCCCACGCTCGGCGTGCTGTCGCCGAGCCATTTCATTCCCTGGGTCGAGCGCCGCCCCGATCTGGCGCTGAAATACACCGAATGGCTGCTGCGCTCGCTGGCCGACACGCTGATCCGGCTGCCGCGGGATGCCCTGGTGCCGATCTCGATCAACATACCGGTCGCGGTGATGCAGTCCGACGCCGTGTTCACCGCCATGCTCGGCCGCATGGCCGAGGCGGGACTGCCGCTGAGCCTGCTGCGGGTCGAGATCGTCGAACGGGCCCTGACCCGGATGCCCGCCGAGGTCGAGGCGGTGGCCGAGCGCATGGTCGGGCTCGGCATCTCTTTCGAGCTCGATGATTTCGGCAGCGGCGAGGCCAATCTGGTCGTGCTGTCACGGCTGCCCTTCTCCGCCATCAAGATCTCCGGCGAGATCGTGCAGACCGTGGCCACCGATCCTCGCGGTGAAAGGCTGATCGACGGCATCGCCCGCTTCGCCGAGACCTTCGGCGTCTCGCTCTGTGCCGAGTATGTCGAGAGCCAGGCCCAATGCGACATCCTGCGGCGGCTGGGTGTCGAGCAGGGCCAGGGCTACCTGTTCGGCCAGGCAGTGCCCGCCGACGATTTGGCCGTGGCGGTGCAAACCGTCCATCGCGGCACATAGCGCGGGGATCTGATCGATGGTAACGTTCACATCGACCGTCAGGAACCCGATTGCCAGCAGGTCGATCATCTGCAATTGGTCGCCCGACGGAACGGGCCGGCCGTCGGCGCGGGCAGGGATGCCGGTTTCGGAGAGCGGAGCAGCAGCGGGAAATGCGACATGTCGGAAGCCGCCGGCGTCATCCTCGGAAGCGGTCCTCATGATCCGGCGGACAGCACAGCGTTGAGCACGCACTCCACCCCGATGAAGATCCTCCTCGTCGATGACGACGAGCTGTTCCTGGAATTCGCCGCGGCCATGCTGAGCGCCGACGGCGCCACGGTCGAGACCTGCGCCAGCGCGGCCGAGGCCATCACCGCGCTCAACCTCGACGACGAGGGCAAGCCGCCGCGGGACTTCGACGCCGTGCTGATCGACATCGTCATGCCGGAGGTCTCGGGTACCGAGCTGTGCTCGCTGATCCGGGGCCATGCCGGCTACCGCGACCTGCCGGTGCTGATGATCAGCGCCACCCGCGACATGAGCCTGATCGACCAGGCGCTGACCGCCGGCGGCTCCTCCTACATCCAGAAGCCGATCCAGGCCGCGACCTTCGCCGACGAGATCCGGCGGAAGATCGCGGTGGCGCGGGGCTGATGGCAGATCCTCGACTGACTGTTCGCAGTGCCAAAGCGCGGGAAATCGCCCATCGTCTCGCACGTCGTGAGAAGCGGTCGATCGCGGATATCGTCGAGTGTGCGCTGGAGGCTTACGAACTCCGCGAAACTGGCCGTGAGCCGGCGGCTTCGTTCCATGCACGGCTCTCGCGGGACTACGGCACGGATATCGATCTTGAGGCCGTGATCCGCGGGTAAGGCCAGCGACCCGGAATTTTGCCCCGTCATGGCGAGCCCCGT